>DASXOU010000885.1:0-9365 GCA_036494045.1 Polyangia bacterium
GAACGCCCACTGCGAGTGGAAGTGCCGCTGCACCCAATCGACGAGCGCCTCGGGGATCTGCTGGTCGACGAGATAATTGGTGAGCCCGAGCGCCACGCCCATCAGGATCACGACGGCGCCGACGAGCACCGCCGACTGCACCATCACGCGCGGCATCTCCTTCCACGGATGCACGTCGCGGAACACGAACAGCTCGATGCACAACGCGTAGAGCGCGCCGATCGCCGCCGACTCGACGGTGCCGGCCATGCCCGAGAGCAAGACGACCATGACGACGACCGGCAGGCCGATGTCGTATTTCGCCGCCCACAACGCGCGCCGAACCTCGCGCGCATCGAACGGCTGCCGCGGCGCGCCCGCCTTGACGCCGGTGCGGATCGCATATGCAGCGACGACGACGATCAACAGAATGCCGGGCACGAGGCCGCCGAGAAACAGCCGCTCGGCGGCGACGCCGGCGACGGCGCCGTAGAGAATCACCGGCAGCGACGGCGGAAACAGAAGCCCGAGTGAGCCCGACGCGGTCACGAGGCCTAGCGAAAAACCCTCCGGATATTTGTCCTTGGTGAGCGCCGGCAACACGAGCCCGCCGAGCGCGAGAATGGTGACGCCCGAGCCGCCGGTGAACGTGGTGAACAGCGCCATCACGCTGATCGCCATCAGCGACAGGCCGCCCGGCAGCCAGCCGAACAGCGACTTGTACGCGCGCACCAGGCGCTCGGAGGCGTTGCCCGACGCCATCACGTAGCCGGCGAGCGTGAGCAGCGGAATCGCCGGCAAGGTCGGGTTCTGCACCAGCTGCAGCGTCGCTTGCGGCACCGATGCGATCGGCGCTGGATCGTCGGCGGTGAAGAAGAGCAGCATCGCCAGGCCGCTCATCGCCACGAACACCGGCGCGCCGAGCGCGAACGCGACCACGATGCACAGGACGCCAGGCCACAAGAACCAGTGCGCGTGCCCGGCGCCGAATTTGAACGCGAGCGCGCAGAAGATGCACGCGCCCAGCGAGACGATGCGCTCGCGCCACGAGGCGTTGATGCCGTGCGTGAACCAGATGAAGCGCACGCAGATGAGCGCGAACGCCACCGGCACGATCACGCCGCCCCACCATTCGGGGATGCCGCCCGGCAGGGTGTCCGTCGAGACCGCGTTGTCCTTGAGCGCGATGTAGCTGGCGTAGGCCAGCATCATCGCCGTCACCGACGAGACGGCGCCGCCGAGAAAACGCGAAACGCGGCGAAGCGGATGATCGATGCGCAGAAACGCGGTGGTCGCGAGGCCGAGATGCTTTCCCGACGCGGTGGCGCCGAGCGCGCCGATGAAGCCGAGCCAGACCGACAGGTGCTGCACGATCGGTCCCAGGCCCGGTCCCTGGCCGCGGATTTTGCGCAGCAGGACTTCGACCACCGGGATCAGCACCATCGCCACCGAAATGACGACGATGAAGACGGTCTCCACGATCGTCGTGTGCTTGGCGGACGAGTGTGTGTCGGTTCCGCCCTGCCCGGTAGCGGGATCGAGGTCGATCATTTACGATGTTGACCTTATCATGCGTCGCCTACTCCTTGCCGGACTCTTCCTTACACCACTGTTCGGCGCGGGCTGCCTCAAGCAGCTCGCGCTCGGCAGCGTCGCCGACTCGTTGTCCGCCTCTGGCAGCGGCTACGCGCGTGACGATGATCCGGAGCTGGTGCGGGATTCGATCCCCGTCATCATCAAGCTGATGGAGCAGATCCACGATGCCTTGCCGAAGCACCAGCCGCTCGCGGTCGCGCTCACGCGCACGACGACCTCGTACGGCGTCGCCTTCATCGCGGAGGACGCCGATCGGCTCGAGGAGAAGGACGTGGAAGCGGCGCGGGCGGTGCGCGCGCGCGCCAAGCGCATGTTCCTGCGCGGGCGCGGCTACGGCTTCGACGCGCTCGAGCTGACGCTGCCGGGGAGCCGCGCGATCTTGACGGGCAGCGATCGCGACCAGCGCGCGGCGCTGCTCGAGCGCGCCAAGAAGAGCGACGTGCCGACGCTCTATTGGCTGGCGGCGGCGTGGGGCTCGGCTGTAGCCAACGCCAAGGACGACATGCAGCTCGTCGGCGATCTGCCCGTGGTCGCGGCGCTGATGAAGCGCGCGCTCGCGCTCGACGAGAGCTTCGAGGAAGGATCGATCCACGAATTTTTCATCACCTACGATGCCGCGCAAGGTGACGGCAAGGCGGCGGCCAAGAAACATTTCGAGCGCGCCGTCGAGCTCTCGCACGGAAAGAAGCTCTCGCCCTACGTCACGTACGCCGAAGCGGTGTGCGTCGACGCGCAGGACAAGAAGGAATTTTCGCGCCTCCTCGACAAAGTGTTAGCGTTTAATGTCGATAGCGATCTCGATCATCGGCTGGTCAACATCCTGGCGCAGCGACGGGCGCGCTGGCTGAAGTCGCGAATCGCGGACCTGTTCGCCGAGTGATGAAAGGGAGCCCATGAAAAAGCTCGCCATCGGTTTTGCGGTATTGCTCGCTTGTGTGCCGGCAGCGGCGCATGCCGACGTCATCATCAAGCTGGGCACGCTCGCGCCCAACGGTTCGACGTGGCACACGCTGCTCAAGGAGATGGGCCAGAAGTGGGAGCAGGCCTCGGGCGGCAAGGTCAAGCTGCGCATCTATCCCGGCGGCGTCCTCGGCAACGAGAGCGACATGGTCAAGAAGATGCGCATCGGCCAGCTGCAGGCGGCGGCGCTGACGACGCTCGGGCTGCACGACATCGCGCCCGACGCGCAGGCGGTCGACGTGCCCGGGCTGGTCGATTCGTGGCCGACGCTCGACTACGTCATGGATCGCATGGGGCCCAAGCTCGAGCGCATCCTCGAGGGCAAGGGCTACGCGGTGCTCGGCTGGAGCGAGGTCGGGTTCGTGCGCTTCTTCTCGACCAAGCGGTACGCGTCGCTGGCCGACATGCAGCGCGCCAAGATGTTTTGCTGGGAGGGTGACCCGGCGGCGGCCGAGGCGTGGCGCGTCGCCGGCTTCCATCCGGTGGTGATGTCGTCGACGGACATCGTGCCCGGATTGCAGACGGGGCTCATCGATACGGTGGCGCTGGCGCCGCTCTACGCCTACTCGTCGCGCATGTTCGAGAAGGCCAAGTACATGCTCGATCTGCCGTGGGCGGTGCTCACCGGCGCGACCGTGGTGCGCAAAGACGAGTGGGACAAGGTGCCGGCCGACATCAAGCCGAAGCTGATCGAGATCTCGCGCGAGTATGCCAAGAAGATCGCGGTCGAGGTGCGGCGCATGGACAACGAGGCGCTGGAGAACATGGTCAAGCAGGGCCTGGTGTCGGTGAAGCCGACCGATCCGGCCGACTTCCTCCAAGCGGCGCAGAAGAGCTACGGCGTCATCCGCGGCAAGGTGGTGCCGGCGGAGACCTTCGACGAGGTGCGCAAGCTCGTCGACGAGGCCAAGGCGCAATCGGCCAAGAAGTAGCGAAGAAGTAGACCCGTCCACGAATGCTGGCGATTCCGCTCGCGGCCGCGGTCGCGCTGACGACCTGGCCGCACGCCGAGCTGGAGCGGCTGGCGCCGCTGGCCGCGATGGCCGACCTCGCCTGCATCGAGTCGAACGCCGACGGCTCGATGAAGCAGGTGACGGTGCTGGCGTGGGTGGCGGCGCCGCCGGCGGTGTTGCGCGACGTCATCGTGCAGTCGGAGAAGTATCGCGAGTTCATCCCCAACTTGTCGCGCTCGACGCGCGAGCCATTGGCCGAGGGGCGCTGGAAGTCGTCGTGGCGCATCGAGCTGCCCGTCTCCAGCTTCGAGGGCGCGGACGTCTATTGGCTCGACGGCGACGCGATCATGATGCAGGGCGACGACGAGGCGCGCTATCGCTACGAGCTTCTGCCCGTCGGTGGGGGAACGCTCCTCGTGCAATACGGGTATACCGACGTCAGGCATTCGAACGCGTTCGTGCGCTCGTTCGTCAAGCGGCAGCCGATGATGGAGCATGGGCTGGCGCTGTCGGCGCAGATGATGTTCGTGACGGCGATGCGCGCCGAGGCGATCCGCCGCGCGGGCGCGCCCCACCTGAAGACGCCTTCCGCGCCGTCGACAATGCCGCCGAGCTTCGCGCCGCTGCTCGCGCGCGGCCAGGTCGCGGTCATGCGCAACGGCGAGGTCAGCGTGCTCGATCGCATCTACGCGCCCGAGGTCAAGGTCGCGGACGCGATCGCGCGCGTGGCGGAATACGCGTCGTTCGTGCCCGGCGTCGACAAGAGCTACCACCACGACGACGGCTTTCTGGTCGAGATGTCGCTGCCGATCGTGACCTGGAGCTCGACGTGGATGGTGCAGGCAGGCGCGCACGCCGTCGACGAAGCGGCGGTGGACGGCGATCTGCGCGGCGCGCGCATCCGCTGGGATCTGTCGGCGACGAGCGCCAAGGAGACGCTCGCGGTCTATCGCGCGCGGCAGACGCTCGAGGCGTCGAGCTTGATCCTGCGTAAGCTGTTCGGCTTCCAGCCGTCGCTGCGGCAGGGGATCAACGTGGCGCTCGGCCTGGTGTGGATGCGCGCGATCCGCGGGCGCGCCGAAGGCTGGCGCTAGCGACGCAAGCGCGGCTACTCGGATTCGAGCGCGGCGCAGACGACGGCGAGCGAGCGTTCGTAGCGGTGCGAGGTGTTGAAGTGGCCGCCGTCGAACTCTTCGTGCGTGTGGGCGATGCCTTGCGCGGCCAGCCGCGCGACCAGCTGGCGCGTGGCGAGCTGCAGGTTGTATTCGTCGCCGATGCCGGCGTCGAGGTAGAGCGCGCGCATCCCGGCGAGCGCGGCAGGGTGGCGCTCGTCGTCGAGCATGCGCACCGGATCGTGGGCGAGCCAGCGCGCCCACACGTCTTGCCGGATCGCGGAGGTCAAGAGGTTCATCGGCCAGTCGAAGCCGACGCCGAATCCGTACGGACCCGTCGGCGAGGGCGACCACGCCGCCGCGCAGCAGACGTGCGACATGACCTCGAACGCCGCTTGTCCTTTGGCCGGTTGATCTTCGAACCAGCGCAAGAATGCGGCCAGGCCGCCGCGCTTCTCCAGCGTCAAGACCGTGTGCGGCAGCTCGCGCAGATACGAGATCTCGAAGGCGCCGTCGCCCGCGTGCGACGCGGCGGCGGTGACGACGTCGGGCCGGGTCATCGCCAGCACCATCGCGCCGTAGCCGCCGGACGACTTTCCGACCACGGCGCGCGCCTCGCGCCGCGGAATCGTGCGCAGCGACGCGTCGACGAACGGCACCAGCTCGTCACACACGTAGCTCTGGTAGCGGCCGATCGCCGGCGAGTCGAGATACTGCGAGCCGCCGTAGCGCGTGAAGCAGTCGGGCGCGACCACGATCGCCTCTTTGATCGCGCCCGCGCGCATCGCGTTGCCGAGACGCAGCGGCAGCGGCGTTTGCCAGGCGGCGCGGTTGAACGCGAGCTGCCAACCGTTGCCGCTGAAGCCGGCGAGCAGCAGCACCACGGGAAAGCGGCGCGCGCCGTCGTAGGACGGCGGCAGCATCACGACCACGTCGCGGCGCGCCGGATCGCCGAGCGGGTTGTCGGCGAGCAGCTTCGACTCGTGCGTCAGCACCTCTACGCGCATCGGGCGCATGGTAACGTAACGCGATGGCTTCGCGCGCGTGGTCCGCGGCGGCGGCGCTTCCGCTCGCCGTCACCGTCGCTGCGATGTGGCCCGCGCGCGCCGGCGCGAGCGGCTTCGAGCTCGTCGAGCAGTCGCCGGAAGCGACGGCGACCGCGGGCGCGCAAGCGGCAGACGCGTCGAGCGCGGCCGCGGTCTACTACAACCCGGCGGCGCTCGCGTTTCAGAACGGCACCACGGTGCAGGGCGGCGCCGACATCCTCGTCTATCGCGGCAGCGCGACCGCGTCGGCCGGCGCCGCCGATTCGTCGGCGCTCTATGCCACGCCCACGGTGTTCGCCGGCGCGCGCATCGCCGCGCGCTTCGCCGCCGGCATCGGCGTCTTCGATCCGTTCGCGTTTTCGATCTCCTATCCGCCGGCGTGGGCCGGCAGCGCGTTCGGCACCGCGCTCGACCTGCGCGCGCTCGCGGTCAATCCGTCGGTGGCGCTGCGCCCGCTGCCGTGGCTCGCGCTCGGCTTCGGCGTCGACGTGGTACCGGCGACGCTCGCGTATCGGCGCGCCGGCGCCGCGCTCGATCTCTCGGGTACCGGCGTCGGCGGCAACGCCGGCCTGTTCGTGCGCATCCTGCCGCGCTGGCTCGACGCCGCCTTCACCTATCGCAGCGCGATCGATCTCGATCTGTCGTCGAGCGCCGCCAAGGGCACGCTGCCGTTGCCGCACGCGTTCACCTTCGCGCTGGCGACGCATCCCATCGCGGGCCTCACGCTCGACGCCGACGTGCGGCTGACCTTGTGGCAGGACCTCGGCACCGTCGGCTTCACCTTCAGCGACATGACCACCCCCAAGGAGACGCTGACGCTCGACTACAACGACACCGTCGGCGTGCGCGTCGGCGCGAGCTGGCGCTTTTGGCGCGACGGCGACGGCGAGCCGCGCCTCGCCGTGCGCGTCGGCGGCGGCTGGGAGCAATCGCCGACCAACGCCGCTGCCACGTCACCGCTTCTGCCTGATGGCGATCGCTACTTCGCCGGCGGCGGGCTCGGCGCGCGCCTCGGCTTCGTCTCCGTCGACGCCGGCTATCTCGCGGCCATTTCGAGCGACTTTCTCGGCGCCGACGGCACCTTCGTCGCCCGTTATCACTCGATCACCCACACCGTCTCCATCGCGCTCACGTTTCGCGTACGCGACGTCCCGTGGCACAACGACGAGCCCGATTTCCGACGCTGACTGTGATAACCTTATACAGCCTCAGTGCGTGACAAGACTAAAGGGGGGATGTCGCGCATCGACACGTTGCCCGACGGCGTCGACAAGCTGATCGGCCGCGCGTCGCTCACGGTCGGTGAGGTCATCGGCGAACGCTACAAGCTCGTCGAGTCGCTGGGCGCGGGCGGCATGGGCGAGGTGTTCGTCGCCGAGAACATCGCCATCGGCATGCGCGTGGCGATCAAGCTCCTCAAGCCGGATCTTCTCGCCAACCCCGAGTTCCGCGCGCGCTTCCAGACCGAGGCGCAGGCGGTCGCCGCCATCGAGCATCCGAACGTGGCGCGCTTCTTCGATCTCGTCGTCGGCGATCCGACGTTCATCGTGATGGAGTACGTGCGCGGCGAGACGCTGGCCGACCTCATCAAGCGCGGCCCGCTCGCGATCGATCGAGCGCTCGAGATCGCCGGCCGCCTCTGCTGGGGCCTCGACGCCGCGCACGCCGCCGGTGTTGTGCATCGCGATCTGAAGCCGGCCAACGTGCTCCTCGCGCCCGACGCCGAGCACGGCGAGACGCCCAAGCTGATCGACTTCGGCCTGGCCAAGCTCGCTGCCGCCGCCGGCGATTCGCAGCTCACGCGCACCGGCCAGATCATCGGCACCCCCGCGTACATGTCGCCCGAGCAGATCAAGGGCGAGAAGATCGACGGGCGCGCCGACGTCTACTCGCTCGGCTGCGTGCTCTTCGAGATGCTGACCGGACGCACGCCGTTCGCCAGCGGCACCGACGACGTGCAGATCCTCTATCGGCAGATGCACGAAGCGCCGCCGCCCTTGGGAAAATATCTGCACGACGCGCCGCCGGCGCTGGAAGCGCTGATGCACAAGGCGCTGCACAAGGATCCGGCACAGCGTCACGCCTCGACGCGCCTGATGGCCAAGGCGCTCTCGCAGGTCTCGCTCGCCGAGCTGCGCCGCACCGGCGGCAGCGGCGATCACTCGGGGCGCGTCGCGTATACGGTGCAGCGCATCCTCGACGAGGAGAAGGCGGCGCGACGGCGCAAGTGGACGATCGCGGCGACCGTGTTGTCGCTCGTCTTGATCGCGGCCGGCGGCCTCGGCGTGGTGCGCTGGCGCAACGAGCAGACGCGCGCGCGCGGCCTGCTCCTGGTCACGTCGCAGCCGGCGGGCGCGCGCGTCACCGTCGACGGCCACGCGCTCGACGAGACGACGCCGACCGCGTTCGCCGAGCTCGGCGCCGGCAAGCACGAGGTGCGCATCGACAAGGCCGGCTACGCCGACGTCGAGCGCACGCTGACGACGGCGGCGGGGGAGCGCGCGGCGCTCGACATCGCGCTGCAGCCGAAGAGCCGCCGCGTCGAGGTGCAGACGGCGCCCGACGGCGCCACGCTCTACGTCGACGGCCACCTCGTGCCCGGCACCACGCCGACGACGGTGGCGCTGACGCTCGACGACTTCCACGAGCTGCGCGCCGAGCGGCTCGGCTACGAGACGATGGTGCGAGCGCTCAAGCCCGAGGACGACGCGCCGACGGTGACGCTGACGCTGACGCCGGAGCGGCGGCCGCGCGGCACGCTGGTTGTCGAGGCGCAGGACGTGGCCGAGGTCTGGCTCGACGGCGTGCCGACGGGCCTGACCACGCCGACGCTCGGTTTTCACGTCGCCACCGGCGACCACGTGCTCGAGCTGCGCGCGCCCGCCGGCGTCGACGAGCGCTCGCCGCCGAAGAAGATCCACATCGCGCAGGGGCAGACGCTGCGCGTGACCATGGCGCTGTCGCGATGAGGCTGTGGGTTTGCTTCCTCGCCGTCGTCGCCGTCGACGCGCGCGTGTCGACGGCCGATTCGGCCGAGCCGCACGCGATCAAGCTGGCGACGCTGGCGCCCGAAGGTACGCTCTGGTCGCGCGAGCTGCACGTGATGGCGCAGGAGATCGACGCCGGCACCAACGGCGCGGTACACATCAAGCTCTACCTCGGCGCCGTCGCCGGCGACGAGACCGAGGTGGCGGCGCGCATCGGCAAGGGGCAGCTCGACGCGGTCGCCTCGGCGGGCGTGGCCTGCGATCGCGCGTCGCCGACCTTGCGCGCCATCTCCATCCCGGGCCTGTTCACGACGCGCGCCGAGGGGGTCGCGGTGTCGATGAAGCTGCGCGCGACCATGGAGGCCGAGGCGGAGAAGGCGGGCTATCAACTGCTCGGCGTCAGCGCGCTCGGCCAGGACGTCATCTTCACGCGCCGGCCGGTACGCACGATGGGCGAGCTGCGCGCGCTCAAGCTCTGGCGCTGGGACGGCGACGACGCCGGCATCGCCACCGCGCGCGCCATGGGCCTCACCATCGTGCCGACGCCGGTGCCCGACGCGATGGCGGCGATGGAGGGCGGGCGGCTCGACGGCTTCATGGCCATCCCGACGGCGGCGCTCGCCTTCCAGTGGTCGACGCAGGCGAGGTACATCACCGACCTGCGCTCGGGCTACCTGACGGGCTGCGTGGCGATCACCGATCGCGGCGTCGACCTGGTGCCGGTCGCGCAGC
>DASXOU010000886.1:0-7568 GCA_036494045.1 Polyangia bacterium
GTGACCCCGTGCTGCGCGGCGACCGGCTCGGGCCGCGCCGTCGACGCGACATCGAGCACCGTCGGAATGCGCGCAACGGTGACGTCGAGCTTGGCGCCGGCGAGCGGCTGATAGTCGGTGCCGAGCGCGCGCACCGTGACCTGCACCTTTTGCCCGCGCGCGTACTCGGGCTGATCGGTCTCGATGCGCAGGAAGTTGAGCGCGGGATCTTTGATGAGCCAGCGGATCGCCGCGTCCCAAAAACGTTGATAGGCGCGCCCGCGCTCGTCGCCCGCTTTGTCGGCGTAGCCCCAACGCCACGAATCGTCGCTGAGGAACGTCAGCACGCGCCCCTTGCCGGCTTCGCCGACGGTGAGCACCGGCAGCGGCTTGCCGTCGAGATCCTTCTTTGTCGGATGCACGCCGAGCACCGTCGCGCCCGGCTTGGCGCGCGCCACCAGGTTGACGCCGTCGAGCTCGGGCAGCTCGGCCCAGCGCGCGCGGTTCTGCGCCACGTCGAGCTTGAGCGCCGTCAGCGGATGCGCGCGGCCCTCGGCGGTGAGCTGCAGCTTGAACGGCGCCAGATCGATCAGCTTCTCGGGCGGCCCTTCGGGCAGGAGCTCGACGGGCAGGATGTCGGCCACCGGCGTCCCCGCCCAGCCGCCCGAGGTGAACGACAAGTTGCCGCCGAGCATCGCCAGCCCGCCGCCCTCCTCGACGTAGCGCCGGATCTCCCCGAGGTAGGCGCCGATCGCGTAGGGCCCGTAGTTGAAGTTCTGCAGGACCACGAGGTCGAAGCTGCGCAGCTGCTCCTGGAACAGCTCCTCGGTGGGAAACGGGATCAGCGACAGCTCGTCCGACGGCGCCAGGTCGAGCGAGTTCTGCGTGCGCAAGATGAAGAACGCGATGAGATCGACGTTGGGATCGTGCTTGAGCTGCCCGCGTAAGAAGCGCACGTCCCACGACGGCCGCCCGGTCACCTGCAGGACGCGGATCTTGTCGCGGATGACCTTGAGCAAAAATGCGCGCGCGTTGTTCTCGATGATGGCCTCGCCGTCGAGCAGCGGCGTCGAGATCTCGTAGAGATATTTTCCCACGCGCTCGGGCGTGAACTGGAACGCGACTTTGTAGTCGGTGACGCCGGGCTCGACGGTGATCTCGGCGACCTTGATGGGCACGCCGTCGCGGCGCAGCGTCACCGGCAGCGTCTTGCCTTCCCACGCGCCCGCCGGCCCGCGTCCGACGACGCGCACCACCGCCTCGATGGTCACCGACGTGCGCACGAACGCGAAATCGTCGGCGAGCACGCGCGCGATGGCGACGTCGTTGAGCCCGCGCTCGCCGACCCACGCGGCGTGGATGGGCGCGTCGAGCGAGCGCAGAAAATCGGTCGATTCGACGTCGAGCCCTTTGTCCGACAGCGCGGCGCCCAGCCGTCCGTTGTCGACGCCGTCGGAGAAGACGATGACGCCGCCGAGATCGCGCCCTTCGTAACGCGCGCGCAGGTTCGCCAGCGCCTCGCGCAGATGGGTCGCCCCGCCGTACGCCGGATGCGCGGGCGGTGGCGCGCTCGCCGCGTCGAGCGTCGTGGGCGAAAGCTCGCTGCCGAAGGTGTAGACATCGACGATGTGCTCGCGCGACATGCGGTCGAGCGCCGGCTTCGCCGCGGCCAGCCACGCGGCCGCGCGCGCCGCGCGATTTGGCTCGCCCGCTTTTTCGGCGAGGCGCATCGACTCCGAGCCGTCGACGAGGATGGCCACGTGGTTCGGCAGCCGCGTCACGTTCTGCAGCCGCACCGCCGGCTCGAAGAAGAGCACCAGCGCCGCCGTCACCGCGCCCACGCGCAGCGCCAAAAGGATCCAGCGCCGCGACGAGCGCTCGTCGTGGCGCAGCGCGCGCCAGGCGAAGAATATAATGATGCACGCGCACAATAACGCCGCGCCCTGCCCGAGCCGGCCCCACGGCGCCAGCGAGACCAGCCGCCACTCGTCGTAGGTCAGCGGCGTCACGGCGGCATGCGCTCCGGCAGGGTCCGATCCGGCGATTGCCACTGCCGCCGTCGCAGGATGAACGGCACGTGCACCTGATCGGTCTTGTAGTCGAGGCAGAGCGCGTACATCGCGAGGTTGATGCCGAGCCGGAACGCCTGCTCGCGCTGCGCCTCGCCGCCGGGAATCACCTCGTGCTCCCAGGCGCCGAAGTTGTCGCGCGCCCACGCCCCGCCCATGTCGTTCTGCGAGTAGACGATGACGAGGCGCCCGTCGTGCGTGACGCCCTCGAGATACGGCACCGCCGCGACGCGCCCGACCGGCGTGCGCAAGAGGTAGAACGACTTGTAGACCACGTGGTCGGGGGAGATCTTGTGCAGCGGCTCGCGCGGAAACAGGCGCGCCGTGAGCGCGCGCACCGACGAGTCGAAGCCGCCGCCCGGCCGCGGATCGGCGCCGTCGATCACGAGAAAGCCGCCGGTCTGCAACGCGTGGCGCAGGCGCGCCACCTCGGCGTCGTCGAACGTCGGCAGCGCGGCGTCGCCGGCGAGATAGAGGAACGGGTTGCGCTCGAGCGCGGCTTGGTCGCTGAGGCGGACCTCGACCGGATCGAGCGCGGGCTCGATCGAGGTGCGCTTGGCGATCTCCCACGCCACCCGTCGCGTCGCCGTCGGCCGCGGGTTCCAATTGCCGGCGTACACGATCTGCGCGATCGCCAGCTTGTCTCTGTCGCCCATCGCGTGCGCCGCCGTCGGCAGGCAGGCGAGCAACGAGGCGAGGCAGGCCACGCGCAGCATCACTCGATCTTTAGCACACGGTCGTGCTAGAGGAGGGCGTGCTTCGGTTTTTCCTCGCCGCAGCGTCGGCGATCGCGCTCTCGGCGTGCGGCGGGCCAACGCCGCAGCCGTTGCCGCCGGCCGCCGACTACTGCCCGACCGCGACGGTGACGACGCTGAGCGCACTGACGCTCGGCGCCGGCAATCCCGCGGATCTGTCGGGCGGCATGTCGCCGTTCGCGCCGCTGCACGACGGCGACAGCATGCAGATCGTCCACGGCGGGCAGGGCGCGACCATGCTCGGCTTCGTGTTCGACGTCGCGGGCACTCCCGATCCGACCTGTCTCGGCCAGACGACCGCGATCACCGACGGCGCCGGCGTCACGATCGCCCAGTCGTCGCTGCCGCTCACGACTTATGGGCAAGCCGACGGCACGCGCGTCACGCGTCCGTTGTGGCTGCCGGCCGCGTATCCCACCGACTTCGTCGTCACGGTCGACGCCGGCGGGCAATCGCTCACGCTGCACCTGTTGCTCGCGCAATAGCCCCGCTGCACGACGCCGGCCGCGACGGCACGGCGCTTGCTTTTCGCCGCGCCATGCGTCGCATCCTCGTCCTTCTCGCGTGCCTCGCCGGCGGCTGTCCGGGCGGAAATGGCGCGTTCAGTAGCCAGCCGAGCAACTGTTCGCCGGCGGCAGCGGTCATCGATTCGATCGCCATCGTCGACTACACCAAAGGCGCGCCTGCCGCCGTCGGCGACATCTGGACTCCCGGCACCGGCGGTCAGGGCCTGACCATGTCGCACTTCGACGTGCTCCTCCACGGCAGCCTGCTGCCCGAATGCGTGCAGGTCACCGCCATGGCCGAGCACGCCATCTTCGACGGCCCCGCCGACGTCATCCCGAGCGGCGACGCCGACAGCGGCCGGTTCGATCTCCTCATCGGCCCGGTCGACGACACCTACGACATCGACGTCACCATCGACGGCCTCGCCACCCACGTTGGCATCGTCGGCAACGTGGTCAGCGACGTGCGCTGAGTCGCGACGACGTACGCTGAGTTGCGACGGCGGCGCGCGCCGCGTACGATGACGCCGTGGCTCTCTCGGGCGCGCATATCCTCATCACCGGCGGCGCCGGTTTCATCGGCTCGCATCTCGTCGAGCACCTGTCGAAGGAGGCGTCGACTCGCCTGCGCGTGCTCGACACCTTCCGCCGCGACGCGCTCCGTCCCGCCGGCCTGCACACGCGCCCCAACGTCGAGCTCGTCGAAGGCGACGTGATGGACGCCGCCGCCGTGCGCCGCGCCATGGACGGCATCACCCACGTCGTGCACCTGGCGTCGATCGCCGGTGTCGACACGGTGATGAAGCAGCCGGCGCTGACCATGCGCATCTCGCTCCTCGGCACCGCCAACGTGCTCGACGCCGCGCTCGAGAGCGGCAACTGTGCCCGCTTCGTCGACTTCTCGACCTCGGAGGTGTTCGGCCGCTACGCCTATCACGTGACCGAGTTCGACGTGACCACGCTCGGCGCCGTCGGCGAGGCGCGCTGGACCTACGCCGTCGCCAAGCTGGCGACCGAGCACCTGGCGATGACCTATCACCGCCAGCACGGCTTTCCCGCCGTCGGCATCCGCCCGTTCAACATCTACGGCCCGCGGCAGGTCGGCGAAGGCGCCGTGCACCACTTCATCGTGCGCGCCATCAAGGGCGAGCCGCTCATGGTGCACAACGACGGCTCCCAGATCCGCGCCTGGTGCTACATCGACGACATCGTCGACGCGGTCGAGCGCGTGCTCACCGACGATCGCGCGGTCGGCCACTCGTTCAACATCGGCAACCCGCGCTCGACGGTCACCATCTACAACCTCGCGCGCGAGATCGTGCGGCTCGCCTCGTCGGGCTCGAAGATCGAGCACGTCGTGTGGAACCATCCCGACGTCGAGCTGCGCGTGCCCAACGTCGGAAAAGCGACGCAGCTCCTCGACTGGGCGGCCAAGGTCGACCTCGAGGAGGGCCTTCTGCGCACGATCTATTGGTATCGTTCGCAAAAGCGATGAGCGTCGTCGAAGCCGAGAAGCTGCAGAAGACGTTCGCGCTCGGCTTCTTCCGCAAGAAGGTGCACGCCGTCCACGACGTCTCGTTCACCGTCGAGCCCAACGAGATCTTCGGCTTCCTCGGACCGAACGGCGCCGGCAAGACCACGACGCTGAAGATGCTGATGGGCCTCATCTTCCCGTCGCGCGGGCAGGCGCGCATCTTCGGCCGGCCGATCTCCGAGCGCGCGGTCAAGGCGCGGCTCGGCTTTCTGCCGGAGAACCCGTACTTCTACGATTACCTGTCGGGCGCCGAGCTGCTCGATCTCATGGGTCACCTGTTCGGCCTCGGCGGCGCCGAGCGCAGAAAGCGCGCGCGTGCGCTCCTCGATCGCGTGGGCCTCGGGCGCGCCGGCGATCTGGCGCTGCGCAAATATTCGAAGGGCATGCTGCAGCGGCTCGGGATCGCGCAGGCGCTGGTGAACGATCCCGAGCTCGTGGTCCTCGACGAGCCGATGTCGGGGCTCGATCCCATCGGTCGCAAGGAGATCCGCGACCTCATCGTCGAGCTCAAGCGCGAAGGCAAGACGGTGCTCTTCTCCACGCACATCCTGTCGGACGTCGAGCTCATTTGCGATCGCGTCGCCATCGTCGTCGGCGGGCGCATGCGCGACGTCGGGCCGCTCAAGGCGCTGTTGTCGCCGCGCCTGCTGCACACCGAGGTCGTCGTGGAAAAAGACGGCGTGCCGACGGCGCAGCGCATCGCGCCCGATGCCGACGTCGACGCCGTGTTGCGCGAGGCGTTGGCGGGCGGCGCCAAGATCGTGAGCGTCGCGCCGCGCAAGGAGTCGCTCGAAGACCTGTTCGTGCGCGAGGTCGACGCCGCCGACGTCGGCGGTGGCGCCGAGCGCGTCAAGCCCAAGACACCGACGGTGGCGTCGTGACCCGCGTCTGGGCGCTCGCGCTCAACACCTTCCGCGAGGCGGTGCGCAACAAGGTGCTCTACGTGCTCCTCTTGTTCGCGCTCGTGCTGCTCGGGATGACCTACTTCTTCAGCCAGGGCGCGCTCCACGAGCAGCTGCGCGTCATCCGTGACGTCGGCCTCGTCGGCATCGAGCTCGTCGGCGCGCTCATCGCCATCTTCATCGGCGTCAACCTCGTGTACAAGGAGCTCGATCGCAAGACCGTGTTCGCGCTCATTCCCAAGCCGATTCATCGCTTCGAGTTCGTGCTCGGCAAATACGCCGGCATGTTGGTCACGCTCGCGGTGCTGATGGCGATCATGACGCTGACGCTGTTCGCCGTGCTCGCGCTGGCAACCTCGGTGTTCGGCGGCGACAACGACTCGGCGGCCATCCTGCGCGCGGTCGTGCTCATCTTCGGCGAGGTCGCGGTCATCACCGCCGTCGCCGTGCTCTTCTCGTCGTTCTCGTCGCCGATCTTGTCGGGCGCGCTCACGCTCGGCATCTTCGTCGTCGGGCACTTCACGCCCGAGCTGCGCGAGCTCATCGCCAAGGTCGAGTCGACGCCGCTGCGCGTGGTGCTGCGCGCGACCGCGCGCGTGTTTCCCGATCTGCACCTGTTCTACGTGTCGGGCTCGATGGTCGCCGGGCATCACGTGAGCGTGAACGGCACCTACGTCGATTGGAGCTACGTCGCCGTCGCCGGTGCCTACGGCGCGCTCTACATCGCCGTGGCCATCGTGCTCGCCATGATCATCTTCGCGCGGCGCGACTTCGTATGAGCGCGGTGCAGCCATGAGAGGCGCGGTGCGCGTGGTCGGCTTGTTCGCGATCCTCCTCGCCATCGTCGCGGTGCGCGTGGTCTGGTCATCGCGCGGCGAGTGGCGCGCCGCCGTCGCCGAGTCGGGCGATCAAGAGATCGTGCACCTCGGCCGCGCCGCGCGGCTCTACGCGCCCGGCAATCCCTACAGCCGCCGCGCCGTCGACAAATTGGCCGCGATCGGACGGCAAGATCCGGCGCGCGCGCTCGCCGCCTGGCGCGAGCTGCGCTCGGCTCTTCTGGCTACGCGCTCGTTCTACACGCCGCACCGCGCGCTCCTCGACGAGGCCAACGCGCGTATCGCCGATCTCATGGCCGACGCCGAGGTAAAAGCCGGCAAACAACAGGTGCGCGATGAGGCGCGCGCCTGGCACGCTGCGCGGCTCGCGCAAGACGAAGCGCCGTCGGTTTTTTGGACGCTGGTCGCGCTCCTCGGCCTGGGCGCGTGGATCGGCTGCGCGCTCGGCCTCTGCCTGCGCGGCGTCGGCGACGACGATCGGCTGCGCCCGCGCGCCGCGCTCGCCTGGGCGCTCGGCATCGGCGCCGGCCTGGCGCTGTTCTTCCTCGGCCTGGGGCGCGCATGATGATGCTGAGGAAGAAGCTGTGGCTCGTCGGCGACGACGAGGTGCTCGACGCCATCGCCGATCTATCGCGCCACCTCGACTACTTCCAGGTGGCGCGCGTCGACGAGCTCCCCACCGGCCCGCTCGGCGACGACGACCACGTCGTCCTGGCGATGGTCGACGCGCGCCGCGGCGCCGAATTGTTCGCGCGCGCGCTCGCCGCCGGCCCCGCCGGCCACCTCGCGATCGTGCCGGAGCTCCCCGGCAAGACCGCCGGCGCCCGCGCCATCGTCGCCGCCGCCGATCTCGTCGACAAGATCTAGGGCCGCGAGCCGTACGCATCAAAGGTCGACGGTGCACCTTCGCGTGCATAGGACAACACATCGCCGAAACATGGATTTTCCGCTGCGGTCCGACCAGCATGTACGCGACGGTGCAACCGT
>DASXOU010000887.1:0-4163 GCA_036494045.1 Polyangia bacterium
CGCCCTTCGATCGCACGCTCTCGGTCGCCGGCAAGTTTGGCGGCGGACACGAGACACTCGAGTATCTGCCGCGCGTCACGTCGGGCACGTTGACCTTCATCGTGACGCTCGCCGACGGCGCCGCCAATCCGCTCGGCAGCGGCACTGCGAGCGTGGCGCTGGCGGCGCACAAGTCGGTCGCGCTGCCGCTTTCGATTGGCGCGCCGATCGGAGACGGCGGCGGCGGCGACGATTTGTCGACGGCCGGCGGCGATCTGTCGACGTCGGCGCCCGACATGACGATGCCGTGCGCGGCGATCCAGGTGAGCACGCTCGCCGGCACCGGCGCCGCCGGTTACGTGGACGGCGCCGGCAACATCGCGCAGTTCGACACTGCCGAGGGCATCACCGCCGATGCCTCCGGCACGCTCTATGTCGCCGAGGCGTCGCACCTGCGCAAGGTCCTCGCCGACGGAACGGTCTCGACGCTGTCCCCTGGTTTTCTCCAGGCGCGCCGCGTCTCGTGCAACGCGCTCGGCACCTGCTTCGTCGCCGATTCGGCGAACGATCAAATCTATAGCGTCACCTCGGGCGGCACGAAAGCGTCCGCCATCGTTCAGGGCGGCGTCATCACCGTCGCCACCAACCCACAGCAGGTCGGCCGCGCGTACCTCTGGGACACGCAGACCGCCAACATCCAGTACCAGGATCCGGGCATGTCGCTGATGCTCTACAGCGGCTCGGGCTCTGGATTCGCCGACGGCGCGGCGGGTGTCGCGAAGTATTCGGACGTGCCCGATCTGGTGTTCGATTCGGCGGGCGTGCTCTGGGTGGCCGACAGCGGCAACTTCCGCGTGCGCAAGGTCCTCAGCGACGGCAGCGTCACCACCTTGGCCGGCTCGGCGACGCAAGGGAGCGTCGACGGCACCGGCGCGGCGGCCGAGTTCGATACGCTCGCCGGCATCACCATCGACAACGCCGGGCACCGCCTCTTCGTAACCGACGACTTCACCGTCCGCATGATCACCCAGGCCGGCGCGGTCTCGACGATCGTCGGCTCGACCTCCGGCCTCGTCGACGGCAACGGCTGCATCGCCAAGCTCGGCGCGCCCAAGGGCATCACCTACTTCGCCGGCGCGCTCTACGTCTTCGACGTCGAGCGCATCCGCAAGATCGTCCTGCCGTAGCCGCTACGACCGTTTCTCGGGGAACCAGATCCAGCCGTCGTCGCGCACGACCGCGTCGGCCGGCTCGAGGCACGCGCCGCGGCTCCATAGATACGCCGTGTACGCGCACACGATGGCGTCGAACTTGTGATCGTTGGCGAGCCCGTGCTCGCGCCACGCGCCCGGCGCGAAGTGCAGATCGGTCAGCGCGTTCAGGATCTCGAGGCGCGTCTGCGGCGAGTCGCCCGAGCGCTTGTAGCGCCCCGCGGTACGCGCCGCGAACAGCTGCGTCAGCGTCGCCTTGGGATAGACCTCGATCAGGTTCTCGTTGAGCCGATGGGTGGCGCCGAGCGCACGCGTCAGGTACGCGGCGCGCGCCGTCAGCGGGCCCATGCCCTGGCCGAGCGTCTCGCGCGGCAGGATCTTGTGCTCCTCGTGCAGCAGCACTTCCGACGCGCGCTGTGTGTACGGCGTGTACTTCGGCTTTTTCCCGGCGACGCGCGCGCCGTTCTCGCGCTCGCGAAACCACGAGATCGTCGGCACCGTGCAGGCGTCCGTCCCCGGACACACCGGCAGCGCGCAGCGCACGCAGCTCGGCAGCGTCAACGGCGCGTCGATCGCGATGACCGCGTCGCGATGCTCGCCGAGATAAGCGACCAGGCGATCGTCGTACCACGGCGCTTCTTTGCCGGTGCCGTAGTCGCGCACTTCGACCGCGGCGCGACCGTCGTGATCGACGAGCTCGAGCCGCGCCACCGCCGTGTTCTTGCCCTTGCCACCACCGAGGTCGACGCCGATGAACGTCTTGAACTGCGATCGCACCATCAGCTGCGCCGCTTCGGACCCGGCACTTCGTCGACGCCGACCTGCTTGACGCGGTTGTTCTCGTCGACGAGCACGACGCGCGGCTTCCAGTGCCGCGTCTCCGGCTCTTCGACGTCCGCGTAGGTGGCGATGATGACGAGATCGCCGGGATGGACCAGGTGCGCCGCCGCGCCGTTGATGCAGATGACACCCGAGCCGGCCTCGCCGCGGATGGCGTAGGTCTCGAGCCGCGTACCGCGCGTCACGTCCCAGACGTGGACGTGCTCGTAGGGCAGGATGTCCGCCGCTTCCATGAGGTTGGCGTCGATGGTCACAGACCCTTCGTAGTCGACGTCGGCCTGCGTGACGCGGGCGCGATGAATCTTCGACTTGAACAGCGAGCGACGCATGGCTTGGTCCACTTATAGCACCAAATCCGACGGGAGGTGACTCGTGCCCCGCGCGATGTGGTCCGGTTCGATCAGCTTTGGTCTCGTCAACATCCCCGTCAAGCTCTACAAGGCGACCGCGTCGGCATCGGGTCGCGAGATCTCGTTTCACCAGATCCATAAGACCTGCGGCACGCGCATCAAGCACATCCGCTGGTGCCCGAAGGACGAGGTCGAAGTGCCGTGGGACGAGGTGGCCAAAGGCTACGAGGTCGACAAGGGCAAGTACGTCGAGGTGACGAACGACGAGCTCGATGCGCTCTTGCCCGAGGAAGATCAGGCGACGGTGGCGATCGAAAACTTCGTCGCGCTCGAGGACGTCGATCCGATCTATTACGACCGCGCCTATTACCTGTCGCCGTCGGGCGCGCCCAAGGCGTATGCGCTCTTGCACGAGGTTCTGTCGCGCTCGGGGCGCGTCGCGGTGGCGCGCGTCATCTTGCGCACGCGCTCGCATCTGTCGCTGGTGCGCGTGCTCGGGGATCACCTCGTTCTCGAGACGATGTACTTCGCCAACGAGATCGTGGATGGCGCCGACATCGACGGCGTCGCGAAGGTGCACGTCGACAAAAAGCAGCTCGAGGTCGCCGAGAAGCTGGTCGAGTCGATGACCATCGACTGGGATCCCGAGCGCTACAAGGACGAGTACTCGGCCAAGGTGCGCCACGTGATCGAGCAGAAGCTCGAAGGCGGCGAGGTCATCGAGTCGCCGTCGGCGCCGGCGGGCGAGGGCGCCAAGGTGGTCGACCTCATGGACGCGCTACGCAAGAGCGTCGAGGCGACCAAGGCGCGCGGCAAGAAGCATCCGGAGACGCTGGCCGAGGTCGCCGACCTGCATCCGCTGGCGCGCGTCGGGCGCGCGCGTGCTAAAAGCGCGCCGCGTCGTCGTCGAACGCATGCCGCGAAAAGAAGTCGAGCGCGACGCGGTTGAACTTGTCGGCCTGCTCGACGTTGAAGCCGTGCGAGCCGTGCTCGAACGTCGCCAGCGTCGCGCCGGGAATCAGGCGCACGAGCTCGTCGGAAGAATGCGGCGGAATCAGCGCGTCGGCGGCCGGCTTCATCACCAGCGTCGGCGCGACGATGCGGCCGAGCTCGGCGGTGGCGTCGTGCGCCATCGTCGCCGCCATCTGCGCGATGAAGCCTTCGACGCTGAGGTTGGCGAGCACGCGATCGCGCGTCGCGCGCAGCCAGTCGCGCTCGCGGGCGATGAACTCGGGCGAGAGGATGAGGCCCATCATCAGCTTGAAGAGCTGCTTGGGATCGATCGTCTTCGGGTCGAACGGCGCCGACGTCGCGGTGGCGCGCACGTTGTCGTCGGGCTTGGCGTAGGTCGCGGCGAGGACCAGCGCGCCGACGCGATCGGGGTGGCGGATGGCGAGCTCCTGCGCGATCATCCCGCCCATGCTGAGCCCGAGCACGTGCGCGCGAATGAAGCCGCACGCCTCCATGACCGCCACGGCGTCGCCGGCGAGAGTGCGCACGTCGTACGGGCCGGCCGGCTTGTCGCTCCTGCCGACGCCGCGATTGTCGTAGACGCAGACGCGATGCGTGCGCGCAAAGACGGGCGTTTGGAACTCCCAGAATTCGAGCGGACCGCCGAGGCCCATGATGAGGAGGAGCGGATCGCCGCTGTCGCCGTGGCGCTCGTAGTGCAGCTTCACGCCGTCTGGCGTCGCGGTCACTGGCATGCCGGCAAGGTAGCACGCGCATGAGGCTGCGCACCGTCGCCATCAGCGTGCTCGGCCTCGTCGTCAGCGCCGCCGGC
>DASXOU010000888.1:0-2243 GCA_036494045.1 Polyangia bacterium
GGCGTTCGGGCGCGCGATCGGCGAGTTCGGGATGCTCAAGGACAAGATCGCCCGGATGGTCTCGGACACGTACGCGCTCGAGTCGATGACGTACCTGACGACGGGCCTGATCGACGCCCACGTGCCGGACTATTCGCTCGAGAGCGCGATCTGCAAGGTCGCCGGCAGCGAGACGCTCTGGCGCGTCGTCAACGAGACGCTGCAGATCGCGGCGGGCATCGGCTACATGCAGGAGTACCCGTACGAGCGCATGCTGCGCGACGCGCGGATCAACCTGATCTTCGAGGGCACCAACGAGATCCTGCGCTGCTTCATCGCGCTGTCGGGCATGCAGGGGCCGGGCGATCGGCTCGCGCAATTGTCGGACGCGATCAAGTGGCCGCTCAAAGGCTACGGCCTCGTCGCCGACTTCGTCATGGACAAGATCAAGACGCAGTATTACGGCGGCGAGCGGCTCGATCACATCCACCCCTCGCTGAAGAAAGAGGCGGTCCTGTTCGAAGATTGGGTGCCCGAGCTCGCCAAGGCCGTCGAGAAGGTGCTGCGCCAGCACGGCAAGGTCATCTCCGAGATGCAGTACGTGCAGCGGCGCGTCGCCGACGTGGTGATCGATCTGTTCATGATGATCGCGTGCATGTCGCGCGCGACCGCGTCGCTCAACGCGCGCGGGCCCGAGGCCGAGCGCGAGGCACGGCTGTGTCGCGCCGCCTGCGCGCGCGCCTCGCAGCGCATCAAGCGCAACATCCGCATGTTCGACGACAACGACGACGAGCTGCTCAAGTCGATCGCCAAGGACGCCTACGACGCCATGGACTACGACCACGACGTCGTCCTCGGCCGTTAGATCTTCATCACTGGTTGGACCAATTCCGCCGTCGACAATGCGACCGCGCGACGCTAAAAGGAGCGGTCAATCATGCACAAGCAGTTCGATCGCGCGTTCTTCTTCCTGCTCGACGGCGCGCGCGTCGACATCTTCGAGGAGCTGCTGAAGAAGGGCGACCTGCCGAACCTGGCGCGCCTGTTCGTCGCGCCCGGCAGCTATCGCCCGGCGATCACCGTGTTCCCGTCGGTGACCGGCGTGGCGTACATCCCGTATCTGACCGGGCTCTTCCCCGGGCGCGCCAACATCCCCGGCTATCGCTGGTTCGATCGCGAGCGTTATCAGCGCCGCCCGCTGTCGGTGATGCGCTTTCGCAACTATCACGGACTCGGCAGCTACTTGATGGATCGCGATCTCGCCAAGTCGGCGACCACGCTCTTCGAGCTGCTCAAGCCGTCGTCGAACATCTTCAGCGGCATCTCGCGCGGCACCGGCATCCGCCGCAACGCCGCCTACTTCCGCCGCGTGCCCGCGACGCTCAAGTTCTTCCGCACCGGCGACTGGGACCACATCGACGCCGCCGGCGAGCGCTTCCTTCATCGCGCGGCCGGGCGCAAGCGCGAGAAGTTCACCTTTCACACCACCTACTCGATCGACGAGTACTCGCATCACCACGGCCCGTTCTCGGCGCGCGCACGCGAGCGCTACCTCGAGTTCGACAAAGTCATCGGCCGCTTCGGCGAGACGCTGCGCCGCACCGGCCAGCTCGAGACGTCGCTGCTCATGATGGGCGCCGATCACGGCCACTCGGAGGTCAAGTCGCACTTCGATCTCGAAGGCTTCATCGAGCGCCTCGGCTACAAGACGCTCTATTACCCGAAGCACATGAAGCGCTGGCTCGGCGCCGACGCCGCCGTCATGGTCGCGGGCAACGGCGTCGGCCACATCTACTTGAAGGGCCCGGCCAAGTGGGCCGAGCGCCACGACGCCGGCGTGCATCTCGAGAAGCATCCCACGCTCGTCGACGACCTCCTCGCCAACGACGCCGTGGATCACGTGGTCTATCGCGCCGGCGACGAGGTCCACGTGCGCGCGCGCCGCGGCGCCGCCGCCATCAAGCTGATCAATGGACACGTCGAGTATCGCCTGACGTCGAAGGACGGCGCCGATCCGTTCGGCTACGGCCCGCTGCCGGCGTCGATGACGCGCACCGAGATCCTCGAGCGCACCGCCGACAGCGACTACCCCGACGCGCCCTTGCAAGTGGCGCAGCTGTTCGATTCGCCGCGCGCCGGCGACTTCGTCGTCTCGGCGACGCCGGGGTTCGATCTGCGCGCGGGTGAAAAAGAGAAGCGCGAGTATCGCTCGTGCCACGGCTCGTTGCACCGCGAGCACATGCGCGTGCCGTTCGCGCTCAACG
>DASXOU010000889.1:0-6486 GCA_036494045.1 Polyangia bacterium
GACGCCGGTGCGTGGAACCGGACGAAAGGCCGCGATCTCGTCGGACATGACGCGGCGACGTTAGCACGTCAGTCGGAGCGGAGCATGCGGCTGGCGACGCGCGCGGTGACGGCGACGTAGCTAGACGGCGCCCAGCGCTTGAGCCGCCACATCCAGCGTCCGTCGGCGTGCGGCAGCGCGTAGAGCTCATTGCGCGCGGCGGCGTCGAGGGCGAGGCGCGCCACGTCGTCGGCCTGGACCTTCGAGCGTGCCATCAGCTTCTCGACGAGCGCGCGCTGCTTGCCGTCGACGGCGCGCGAGCTGTTTGCGATGTTGGTGCGGAAGAAGGTCGGGCACAGGACGGTGACGCCGACGCCGGCGTCCTTGAGCTCGGCGCTGAGCGTCTCGGACAGCGCGATTACCGCGGCCTTGGTGACGTTGTAGGGCGCCATGCCGGGCGGCGCGAGCAGGCCCGCCGCCGAGGCGACGTTCAAGATGTGGCCGCGGCCCTGCGCGCGCAATCGCGGCGCGAAGACGTGGCAGCCGTGGATGACGCCCCACAGGTTCACGTCCATGACCCAGCGCCAGTCGTCGAGCGCCACTTCGCCGACGCGGCCGCCGACGGCGACGCCGGCGTTGTTGATGACGAGATCGACGCCGCCGAATTCGCGCTCGGCGGCGTCGGCGAGCGCTTGGACCTCCTCGGCGCGCCCGACGTCGCAGCGCGCGGCGATGCCGCCGACCGTCGCCGCCGTCTTGTGCGCGGCGGCTTCGTCGATGTCGGCGCAGAGGATGCGCGCGCCGCGGCGGCGGGCGAGCTCGAGGCAGAAGGCGCGGCCGAGCCCGCTGCCGGCGCCGGTGACGACGACGCGTGGCGAATCGACGAGTGGCATCTATTTTTCCCCCGTGGAAGGCTCGATGAGCGCGCGCAGCGACTCGTGACAATCGGCGAAGAGCGGCCAGCCGTCGCCGACGAGGACCGCTTCGAGGTGCGGCAGGACGGCGAGGCGCGCGATCGATTCGCGCGCGGCGTCGGCGTCGCGCAGCCCCTGATCGGGATGCAGCATCATGAGCGACGCCGGCCGGTGCGCGCGCACGAGGTCGCCGGTGACGAGCGTGCCGCCTTCGAGGAGCAGCGCCAGCTCGCCGGGCGTCTTCGATCCGTCGAGCTCGTAGACGCGCCAATCGAGGAGCGGCTCGCGCTCGCCGATCCAGGCGTCGCAGGCGATGGGGAATTTGGCGCGCTCGGCGGCGGGGCCGGCGAGCTTGGCGCCGGTGGCGTCGGCGAGGGCGCGCGCGTCGCGGACGTGATCGGAGTTGGTGATGACGATCCACTTCGCGCCGCCGAGCGCGGAAAGGTGCGCGCGATCGTGGGCGCTCATCGGCAGCGGATCGATGACGACGTTGCCGTCGGGGCGCGTCCAGACGAAGCTGTTGAAGTCGATGTTCAGCCGCTCGTTGAACACCGACCAGCACCACAGGTCGCGCCGATGCAGCCGTTTCATGCGCGCACTATAGCGCGCCCGCGTCAACGCGGCGGCGGCGGCGGTGGATATGGCGGCGGCGGCGGCGGTGGCGGCGCGGAAAACCAGCGGCGCAGTCGCGCGGCGTCGCGTAGCTGGCGCGCGCCGATGACGTAGACGGGGATGCCGATGCCGAGCGTGACCGCGCCGACGAGCCAGGTGGCGCCGCCGGCGACCACGAGCGCCTGGTTCCAGCACTGCGCGCCGCCGCCGTAATAGCCGTCGCGGCCGCCGTCCGAATAATAGTAGTAGCCGCCGGATCCGCGGCAGCGCGTACGGTCGTCGCTGGCGAAGCCGCCGATGGTCAAGCCGATGCCGGTGACGACCAGCGCGCTGCCGCCGACGATGAGCATGGTGCCGGCGAGCTTCTTCTCGTGCCCGGCCCGCGCCAGATCGTCCACGCTGCCGGGATCCTGTGCGCTCGCGTCGCGGCTGGTCGCGCCGACAATCATGAGCGCGCACACGAACGTCCAACGCCTCGTCCCCATCGCCGCCTCCGCCGCAACCGACGCGGTGGATCGGTCGTAGCGACGCGCGCGTCGCGCCGCAAGCGCGCGACCGTCACGGCGAGCGGTTCTGCGAGTGGCGCTAGCCCTGCGCGCGCATGCCGGGCGCTTCGCGGCCGGTCTGCGCCACGTACTCGTCGTAGCGCCCGCCGTAGACGTGCGGCGCCACGCCGGGCGCGAGCTCGAGCACGCGCGTCGCCAGCGCGCGCAAGAACGCGCGATCGTGCGAGACGAACACCACGGTGCCTTCGTACGCGTCGAGCGCCTTCAGGAGCGCGCGCTTGGTCGTGATGTCGAGGTGGTTGGTCGGCTCGTCGAGAACGAGCAGGTTCGGCGCGTCGAACAGGATCTTGGCGAGCGCCAGGCGCGCCTTCTCGCCGCCCGACAAGACGCGCACCGGCTTCTCCACGTCGTCGCCGACGAAGCCGAAGGCGCCGGCGAGGTTGCGCAAGACGCCGATGCCGGTGGTGGGCGCGTGCGCTTGCAGCTCCTCGAACACAGTGCGCGCGCCGTCGAGCTGATCCATCTGATGCTGCGCGAAGTAGCCGAGCGTCACCGACGCGCCGATGGTGACGTCGCCGCGATCGGGCGGCAGCACGGCCGCCATCATCTTGAGCAGCGTCGACTTGCCGGCGCCGTTCTCGCCCATCACCGCCCAGCGCTCGCCGCGGCGCACGAGCAGGCTCAGCTCGTCGTGCACGACGCGGGCGCCGTAGCGCTTGCACACGCCGTCGACCTTGACCACGTCCTCGCCCGAGCGCGGCGGCCGCTTGAAATCGAATTGCCGCTCGACCATTCGCCGCGGCGGCTCGACCCGTTCGATCTTCTCGAGCTTCTTGATGCGCGACTGCACCTGCGCCGCTTTGGCCGCCTGCGCGCGAAAGCGCTCGACGAAGCGCATCTCCTTGGCCAGCATCGCCTGCTGCCGCTCGTACGCCGCTTCGCGCTGCACGGCGTCGAGCGCGCGCGCCTGTTCGTAGAAGTCGTAGTCGCCGGTGTAGCTGCGCACCGCGCCGCCGTCGATCTCGACGATCTTTTTGACCACGCGGTTCATGACGTCGCGGTCGTGGCAGGTCATCACCACCGCGCCCGGATAGTCGCGCAGAAATCCTTCGAGCCACAGGATCGACTCGATGTCGAGGTAGTTGGTCGGCTCGTCGAGCAGCAGCGCGTCGGGCGCCAGCAACAGGATTTGCGCCAGCGCCACGCGCATCTTCCAGCCGCCCGAGAGCTTGCCCACGTCGTCGGCGACCTGCTCGGCCGAGAGCCCGAGCCCGTTCAAGATCGTGTGCGCGCGCGCTTCGATCTCGTAGCCGCCGAGCTCTTGATAGCGCGCCTGCACCTCGCCGAAGCGCTCGACCGTTTTTTCGAGATCCTCGCCCGACGCCATCTTGTGCTCGAGCGCGGCCAGCTCTTCGCCGAGCGCGGCCACTTCGCCGGCGCCGGCGATGGTCTCGGCGAGCACGGTGCGCCCGCGCATGTCGCCGACGTCCTGCCGGAAGTAGCCGATGCTGAGCTTGCGCGGCCGCTCGACGTTGCCGTCGTCGGCCAGCTCCTCGCCCGTGATGAGGCGGAAGATGGTCGTCTTGCCGGAGCCGTTCGGTCCGACCAGCCCGACCTTCTCGCCGGCGTTGACCTGGAACGAGGCGTCGACGAACAGCACCTGCGCGCCGTACTGCTTGGTGACGTTGGTGAACGAGATCATCTGCGGCCGGAAGTTCTAGCACGCCGACGGAGAAATGCTAGAAGGCGGCGCGCAACGCTTCGGCGGGCGCGTCGACGATGGGATCGCCGTGCGACACGATGACGCGCTTGAGATCGGGCGTGGCGGCCAGCTGCTGCAAGAGCGTCTTCAGCCCCGGCTTGTCCTTGATCAGCAGGAACTTCGTCGCCGGCACCACCTTCGGCGCCGGCCCGGTGAAGCCCATCATTCGGAACATGAATCCTCCGAATCCGGGACCATGCCGCATGTTCATGACGAGATCGTTGAGCACGAGCGTGGTGCCGCCGTCGTGCTTGACCTCGAGCAACGCCTCGCGCTCGGCGGTGCAGGCGGGGAAGCTCAGCGTCACGCGCGCGTCGCCGAAGTCGGCGCTGGTGGCGTCGACGGCGACGATCTCCTCGATCTTTTTCTTGGCGCCCGGCGGCGCGACCACCGTCAGCGTCGGATAGCGCTGCTTCCAGACGCGGCAGTCGAGCCGGTGCAGCCCGTTGGGCACGATCAAGAAGGCGGGCTTGCCCCACGCTTCGAGCTCCTTCATCTCCGGCTCGTCGAGCGCGATGCCATTCCAGATGACCAGGCGGCCATCGCCGAGCCGCACCACGCACATCACGCGGCGCAGCTGATCGACGCGCCCTTCGACGCGCCACAAGTTCGCTTCCAGCTTCTCGATGGGATTGTGCGGCAGCACGGTCCACTTCTCGAAGGGCTTGGCCATGCGCGGAACATACATCGAAAACTCGGCAGTTTACGAAAAAACGAATCGAGTTATGGAATATCTGATTGACAGCCGCGTAGAACGGGATTAGAAACGAATACGAAGGTGATTCCCATGCGAGCCCATACGAAATTCCAGCCGAACCGAGGTCTCCGGGACTAGCTGAGCGCAGTGTGGGCGCACAGCGACGGGCCGGATCCTCGACGGATTCCGGCCCTTTCGCTTTTCATGATCGTATTTGGGGGCCGATTCCGCACGTTCGCGCGTAGAAAGACGAAGCCATGAACGCGACCGAAAAGACAATCGGCTAGCGCTCGCGCCCATTTCCGGGCCGCACGCGGCCATATCCAAAATGGATATCGAAAATGGGCAATTTCAATCTTGTGAATCGGTTCTCCGATGCCGGGCTGCCCTTGCAGCTGGCGGCGGAGCCGATCGCGCGCGCGGCGGCGGCCGAGCTGGTCTTCCAGGTGGACATTCGCCGCCGGCGTCCCTGGGATTCGCACAGCGAGTATTACGTGGCCTGGCCCGGCGGCGGCGACAACGTCGTCGTCGTGCAGGGCGTCGACAAGCGGCAGCGGCAGCTTGTCATGATGGTGCACGAGCCGCAGCATTGGTTCTGGGAAGAGGTGCCGCCGTGGACGGCGCGCGTCGCACGCAAGTCGGCGGGCTGGCGCGAGTCGCTCGCCAAGCAGGCACGCGTGGAGGTCAAGGACGTGGTGTGGCAGGGCGAACAGGTGTGGGTGCGCCGCTCGACCGACGCGCGCAAACGCCACTTTCTCGTTGGGCGTGACGAGCGGCAGCTGTTCATGTGCCGCCTGCCGCGCGCCTGCACGACGGTGGCCGAGGCGCACGAGGCCTTGCGCGTGCCCGCGGCGCGGCTCGACGCGCGCAGCGTGCTCGAGCGGGCGATCCGTCAGGGCGAGTGGTTCTTCGTGCCGGCGGAGCCCGAGGTCGAGGCGCGTCTCGAGGACGAGCTCGGACGCGGCGTCGTCGAGCGGCATCGCGGCGTGGCCATCAGCCGCTTCATTCCGCGGCCGGGCAAGCCGCACATCGTCGACGAATTGCTCGACGCCCGCGACGCAGCCGGCAACCGCGAGGTCTACGCGCGCGGTCGCGTGCGCCATCCTGATCATCGGACGGTGCGCCTTTATCGTTGGTATCGCGTGTTTCGCAATCGTGAAGTAGAGGAGGGTCGCTCGCCGTTCGGCGGCGGCTGGATCGACTGAGTCAGGCTGAGGTGGAACATGGTCACGCTCAAAGGAAAACAGGTGCCCATCAAGATGTGGGCGCGCGTGGAAGAGGTCGAGTCGCAGGCGCTGACGCAGCTCAAGAACATCGCGGCGCTGCCGTGGTGCTTCTCGCACGTCGCGGTCATGCCCGACGTGCACCTCGGCAAGGGGGCCACCGTCGGCTCGGTAGTGGCGATGAAGGACGCCATCGCGCCGGCGGCGGTCGGCGTCGACATCGGCTGCGGCATGGCGGCGCAGCGCACGTCGTTGACGTCGCACGATCTGCCGGACTCGCTCGGCGCGCTGCGCTCGGCGATCGAAGCGGAAATCCCCGTGGGCTTCTCCTCGCACGACGACGGCGGGCTCTCGTACGACGAGAAGTTGTTCGACGAGTTCGGCGCGCTCACCGACGCGGTGCAGTCGCTCGAGGGGCGCGCGCGCAAGCAGCTCGGCACGCTCGGCGGCGGCAACCACTTCATCGAGCTCTGCCTCGACGCCGAAGATCGCGTGTGGCTGATGCTGCACTCGGGATCGCGCAACATCGGAAAGGAGCTGGCCGAGATCCACATCAAGCGGGCCAAGAAGCTGCTGCACAATCAGCTCCTGCCCGATCGCGAGCTGGCGGTGTTCCTCGCCGGCACGCGCGAGATGGCCGAGTATCGGCGCGATCTGTTCTGGGCGCAGCGTTATGCCGCGCTCAACCGACGCGTCATGCTCGAGCTCTATCGCGCGACGCTGAAGGACGCGTTCCCCAAGGTAGCGTTCGAGGCGCCGATCGAGTGCCACCACAACTACGTCGCCGAGGAGA
>DASXOU010000890.1:0-2686 GCA_036494045.1 Polyangia bacterium
CTCGCGCTTCACACCAACCTTTGCAACTTTCTCAGCCATCCCGATCCTCCTTGAGGGAGTTGCTTGTCAGCGACAGTAATGGACCGTGAAAACGATTGTCAAATGTTTTTCCGTCGAGAAACAGAAAATCCTCGACGGGAACGGCAGCGCAAAACCTGTTCTTCGGACTCCGGAACCAGCGCGCCACCGTCGAAGTCGCCCTCGTGGGCCTCGACGGAGAAGCCGTTGTAGTGCAGGAGCGCCTCGAGCTCGAGCGGGAAGAACTGACGGTGCGTGAGGCGGATCGTGCGCGTTCGGCGCGTTCCTGCGGGCTGATAGTAGATGCGCATGAATGCAATCTGCAATGCCGCGTCGTAGCTCAGGCTCGTCGAGTAATGGGTGATCTTGCCGGTGCGCGGATGGCGGAAGCGCGTGCGCGCCCAGCGCCGCGTCGGATCGCGCGAGAGCCAGGCGAGGTCGGGGTTCATCACGTCGAAGGCGAAGAGGCCGCCGGGCGCGAGATGCGCGCGCACCACCGCGAGGAAGCGCTCGACGTCGTCCCGCGTGTAGAGGTGCATGAAGGCGTTGAAGGGGCAGATGACGAGCGGGAAGCGGCGGCCGAGCGCGAGCGCGCGAAAGTCGGCGCGCACCAGCTCCACGCGCGCGTCACGGACGCGAGCGAGCCGCGCGCGGCAGCGATCGAGCATCGTCGCCGAGGCGTCGACGCCGACGACGCGCCAGCCGTCGCGCGAAAGCGGCACCAGCGTGCGGCCCGAGCCGCAGCCGAGCTCGAGGATCGCCGCGCGCGCCGACGACTTGCCGAGCTCCTTTTTCGCCAGCGCGCGGTACCAACGGACATCGTCGCGGCGGCGCTTGTACTCGTGGTCGTAGAGCTCGGCGTCCTCGTAGTGCTCGCTCGTGCCGGCGGCGAGCGCGGCGGCGAGCCGCTCGTGGAATGACATGGTAATAGTGAATCGCATGAAACGCGCCGTGGTGCTGCTTTCCGGCGGGCTCGATTCGGCGACGGTGCTGGCGATGGCGCGCGCCGATGGCTTCGCCTGCCACGCGCTGTCGTTTCGCTATGGGCAGCGCCACGTTGTCGAGCTCGAGGCGGCGGCGCGGGTGGCGCTCGCGCTCGGCGCCGTCGAGCATCGCGTGGCCACGGTCGATCTGTCGTGGATCGGCGGCTCGGCGCTGACCGCAAGCGACATCGCGGTGCCGAAAGATCGCGCCGTCGATGCGATGGGCGACGACATCCCGATCACCTACGTGCCGGCGCGCAATGCGCTCTTTTTGTGTCATGCGCTGGCCTGGGCCGAGGTGCTGGGCGCGCGCGACTTGTACGCGGGGATGAACGCGCTCGACTACAGCGGCTATCCCGACTGTCGTCCCGAGTTCCTGGCCGCGTTCGAGGCGATGGCGCGGCTCGGCACCAAGGCCGGCGCCGAGGGCGCGGCGTGGCAGGTGCGCGCGCCGCTCATCGCCATGACCAAGGCCGAGATCATCACGACCGGCGTCGCGCTCGGCGTCGACTACGCTATGACGCACTCGTGCTACGATCCGATCGTCGCTACGGGCGGCGCCGACGCGTGCGGGCGCTGCGACTCGTGCCTCCTGCGCAAGAAGGGCTTCGCGGACGCCGGCGTGGCCGATCCGACGCGATACGTGCGATGAAGCCGCGCCTAGCGTGGGCGGCGGTGGCGCTGGCGGTGGTGCTGCTCGCGGTCGGGCTGCGCGTGACGCAGACCTACGCGACCTCGTGGGCGGGCGCGGCGCTGGTTCCCTACGACACCGATCCCTATTATCAGCTGCGGCGGATCGAGCTTCTGCGCGCCGGCGATTTTCCGCCCGGCGTCGGTGATCGGTTCGTCAACGCGCCGGCGACGTTCGATTGCCCGTGGCCGATCGGGCTGCCGCTGATCCTCGACGGGATCGTGCGTGTGGCGACCATCGGGCGCGCGCCGTCGCGGCACGCGATGGAAGCGATCGTCGCCTTCGCGATTCCGCTCCTCGGCGCGCTCACGCCGCTATTGTTGATGCTGGTGCTGGCGCGCTTCGGTCGCGTCGCGGCGTGGCTCGGCGGCGTGGCGGCGGCGGTGATCCCGTCGAGCCGCATGGCCGGACACTACGCGCGCATCGATCATCACGTGCTCGAGCCGACGGCGGCGCTCGGGATCTACGCGCTCGTGTTCGCGGCGCCGTCGCCGCGGCGCGCGCGCATGGCGATGCTGGCGGCGCTCGCCGGCGTGGCGTGCGCGTTCACGCTCGATCTGACGTTCGTGTTCCTCGTGATCCTCGGCGCGCTCGCCGTCGGCTTCGCGATCGTGCGCCGGCCGCTGGCGGTCAACGCGCCCGCCGTCATCGGCCTTGCGGCGGGGATCGCAGCGGCGACGCTCGGCGATTGGGCGATCGGCGCGCCGCGCGCGCTCGGCGTCGACCTGCGGCTCGCCATCTCCGTGGCGTTCGCGGCGTCGATGCTGGCGCGGCGCGACGGGCCGCGCGTCGCCTGGGGCGTGCTCCTAGCGGCGGTGATCTTCGCGGCGGTGCGCGGCGCGGCGCTCGGGCTGTGGCTGACGGCGCCGGCGGATCCGGTGACGCGCACGATGGACGAGGCGTTGCCCGGCTGGACGCAGGTGACGCTGCCGCAGGCCGTGTTCCACCTGTTCCCGCTGGTCATCGCCGTCGTCGTGCTCGGCTTCGATCGCAC
>DASXOU010000891.1:0-3762 GCA_036494045.1 Polyangia bacterium
CTCCTCCTCGCTGCCGGCTTGCCGGCCTGCGTCGGCGGCGGCGCCGACCCGCAGGTCGCGGTCGCCGTCAACAGCCCCGAGCTGGCGCAGACGCGCACCTTCCGCGACGTTCGCCAGGGCATCACCGCCGCCGGCGAGGTCTACTTTCACGCCGCGGTCTGCGGCGGCGGCAAGTACCGCTGCAAGTCGCGCGTGCGCACCGACGCCGTCGGCCATCCGCTGGTCTCGCCCGACGCCGGCGGGCAGAGCGCGGGCTACGGGCCGAGCGATCTCGCCTCGGCGTATGCGATCGACACGACCCTGAAGCCGAACGCCACCATCGCCGTCGTCGACGCCTACGGCTACGCGAACCTCGAGAGCGATCTCGCCGCGTACCGTTCGATGTACAGCCTGCCCGCGTGCACGACGGCGTCGGGCTGCCTCAAGATCGTCGACCAGACCGGCGGGACCAACCTGCCGGGCGCGCCGCCGGCGAACGACGACTGGACCGTGGAGACCGCGCTCGACGTCGACATGGCGTCGGCGGCCTGCCCGAACTGCAAGATCCTCGTCGTGCAAGCCGAGGACGATCAGGGCGACGGGCTCGACATCGCGCAGGCGGCGGCGGCCAAGCTCGGCGCCACCGTCATCAGCAACAGCTGGGGCGGCACCACGCAGGGCTCGGACGCGATGTCGCAAGAGATGTACTTCACGCTCACGACCAAGACCGGCATCTTCGTCGCCTCGGGCGACGACGGCTACGACAACTACTTGAGCGGGCAGACCGGCCCCGATTATCCGTCGACGTCGGAGTACGTCATCGCCGTCGGTGGCACCAACCTCGTCAAGTCGGCGGGCACGACGCGCGGCTGGACCGAGCGCGCGTGGGGCGCGGCCAACGGCGGCAAGGTCAGCTCCTCGGACGGCGCCGGCGGCAGCTCGTGCAGCGACGCGCTGGCGATCCCGACCTGGCAGAACGGCATCGCGACGAGCTGCAAGTTCCGCGCGGCGTCGGACGTCGCCGCCGTCGGCGATCCGGAGACCGGCCTCGTCGTCTACAACAAGGCGTCGGGCGGCGCCATCGGCGTCGGCGGCACCTCGGCGTCGTCGCCGTTCGTCGCCGGCGTGTTCGCGCTCTACGGCCACGGCATGAACAAGGCCGACTTCGTCTACACCAACAAGACGGCGTGGAACGACGTCACCACCGGCATCAACGGCACCTGCGCCAACGTGCTCTGTCAGGCCGGCACCGGCTGGGACGGCCCGACCGGCCTGGGCACGCCGAACGGCAAGGCGCTCGCCATGATCCCGCCGACCGACAGCAACGACACGCCGCCGGACATGGCCAAGCCGCTCGACATGTCGACGCCGCCCGATATGGCGGAAGCGAGCGGCGTGCCCGGCGAAGGCAGCAGCGGCGGTGGCGGCTCGACCGGCACCGGCGGAAACGGTGGCTCGGGCGGCTCCGCCGATCACGGCGGCGGCGGTGGCGGCTGCTCGCTCGGCGGCGGCGACGTCGCCTCGGGCGGGCTGTGGATCTTCCTCGTCCTCGGCGCGGGCCTCCTCGGCCGCGGGCTGCGCGTTCGTCGCCGTCCGTAACTCGTCTTCGCGCGCTCGCGCTTCTCCTCGCAAACGCTTACACTGTCGATCCCATGATCCGACCTGCAGGCGTGGTGCTGCTCGCGCTCGCCGTCGCCGGTGTGGCGCGCGCGCAGACGACGCCACCGACGCCCGAAGCGCGCGCCGAAGCCCGCGCGCACTACGAAAAAGCAGTAAACCACTTCAACGCCAACGAGTACGCCGCCGCGGCCGAGGAGTTCCTGCTCGTGCACAAGGCGGTGCCGCAGCCGGCGCTCTTGTACAACGCGGCGCAGGCGTTTCGCCTCGGCGGCGAGGGCGACAAGGCGCTCGCGAACTACCGCGCGTTCTTGAAGGCAGCGCCGCAAGCCAAGCAGCGGCCCGACGTCGAGCGGCGCATCTCGGAGCTCGAGCACAAGGTCGTCGCCGTCAAGGCGGTGCCCGACATGGCGGTGCCGCCGTCGGGCGCCACGACCAGGCCGACCATGACGGCGAATGGCGGCAGCGATCGCTTGCAGGCGACCGCCGAGGTCATCAAGCAGAACCGCGCCGGCTTCCGCGCCTGCTTCGACAAGTGGTCCAAGGCGCACGCCGGCGTCAACGGCCGCGTGACGCTCACGTTCTATCTCGATCCCGACGGCAACATGGATCAGCCGAACGCCGACGAGAAGGGCTTCGTCGCGCCGGAAGTGGCGGCGTGCATCGAGGACTTGTCGCGCACGCTGCACTATCCGAAATCGCCGAGCGGCAAGTTCACGCGCTTCAGCTATCCTTTCGACTTCAAGGCGGCCCGCTGATGGCAAACAAGATGATCGCGAACAAGTACGAACTGGTCGCGCCGCTCGGCGAGGGCGGCATGGCGTCGGTCTATCGCGGGCTGACGCACGGCGCGGCCGGCTTCAGCTGCAAGGTGGCGATCAAGCGCGTGCTCCCGAACCTCGCCGAGGACGCGGCGTTCGTCGCCATGTTCGTCGAGGAGGCGCGCGTCGCCAGCGAGCTCTCGCATCCGAACATCGTGCAGGTGCACGACTTCGATCGCGACGCCGAAGGGCGCTACTTCATCGTCATGGAGTGGATCGACGGGATCGATCTGTTCGGCTGGATCGAGTCGTTCAAGGGCGCGCCGACGCCGTGGCACGAGGTGGCGGCGATCGGCGTCGAGATCCTGCGCGGCCTCGGCGCGGCGCACGAGCGCGTCGACGCCGCGGGTAAGCCGGCGCCGGTCATTCATCGCGACGTGAGCCCGCAGAATGTTCTTCTGAGCGTGCAGGGCATCGTCAAGCTCGCCGACTTCGGGCTGGCGCGCGCCGCCGATCGCGCGACCATGACCGCGCCCGGCACCATCAAGGGCAAGCTCGGCTACATGGCGCCGGAGCTGGTCAAGCGCGCGCCGGCGTCGCCAAAGTCCGACTTGTACTCCGTTGGTATCGTGCTGTGGGAGGCGCTCACCGGAAAGCGGCTGTTCGGCGGCGTCGACGCCTACGCGCAGATCAAGAGCATCTTGGCCAACGACGTCCCGCAGCTGCGCGAGGCGCGGCCCGACGTGCCGTTGCCGCTGGCCGAGATTGTGCACGCGGCGCTCTCGTTCGATCCGGCCGATCGCTTCGAGCGCGCCGAGGAGATGCAGCGCGCGCTCGCCTCGCTCCTGAAAAACCACACCGAGCCCACGGACGATCGGGCGCTCGCCCGCTCGATTCGGGATGCCATGGCACGCCGTTCTCGTAGTAAGATGTAGAGCGGATGTCCATGATCGGAACCCGAATCGGGAACTACGAAGTCAAAGAGAAGCTGGGCGAGGGCGGGATGGGCGCCGTGTACCTCGGCGAGCATCCGCTCATCGGCAAACGCGTCGCCATCAAGGTGCTGCTCGAGGAGCTGGTGGCCAACGAAGCGCTGGTGACGCGCTTCTTTCACGAGGCCAAGGCGGCGAACGACATTCGCCACCAGAACATCGTCGACATCATCGACTTCGGAAAGATCGAGAAGGCCGGCGGCGGCAACATCGTCTACCTCGTCATGGAGCTGCTCGAAGGGCAGAGCCTGGCGACGCGGCTCGACACCAAGCGGCTGACGTTCGATGAAGTGCGCCACGTGCTGCAGCAGTGCTGCTCGGGGCTGGCGGCGAGCCACGCCAAGGGCATCATCCATCGCGATCTCAAGCCCGACAATTTGTTCCTCGTGCAGCGCGGCGGCGACGACAACTTC
>DASXOU010000892.1:0-2718 GCA_036494045.1 Polyangia bacterium
GATCGTGGAGGCGAGCGTGCCCGACGACTCGATCGACAATCGCCGCGGCGCGGAGCTGTTCGTGCACATGACGCGGAGGTAGCGGATGCTCGCGGTCTTGTCGCTCGTGCTCATGTCTTCGCAGTTCACCGCCGGCGGCGCCATTCCCGCGGCGCACACGTGCGAAGGCGCGGATCAGGCACCGGCGCTGCATTGGTCGGGCGTGCCGGCGAACGCCAAGAGCCTGGCGCTGGTCGTGGACGATCCCGATGCGCCCGATCCCAAGGCGCCGAAGATGACGTGGGTGCATTGGGTGCTCTACGACTTGCCGCCGACGGCGACGCGGCTGCCGCTCGGCGCCAAGAAGGCGTCGTTGCCGCCGGGGACGCGCGAAGCGAACAACGATTGGGGCACGCCCGGCTGGCGCGGGCCGTGTCCGCCGATCGGGCGCCATCGCTACTTCTTCAAGCTCTACGCGCTCGACGTAGTGCTGCCGGAGATGGCCGGCGCCGGCAAGGACAAGCTCGAGGCGGCGATGAAGGGGCACGTCGTCGCCGAAGGGCAACTGATCGGGACCTACGAGAAGACCAAGAAATGACGCCGGTGCTGTTCGTGTCGCATGGTGCGCCGACGACGGTGATGGAGCCGGAAGCGCCGTTCGGCGCGGCGCTGCGCGGATTCGGCGAGCGCGTGCGGCCACAGGCGATCGCGATCGTGTCGGCGCACTGGCAGACGCGCGCGCCGTCGGTGCGCGTGACCGGCGCGGCGCGGCCGCCGCTCATCTACGACTTCGGCGGATTTCCCGACGCGATGTATCGCATGCAGTACGCGGCGCCGGGCGCGCCCGAGCTGGCGCGCGAGATCGCCGATGCGCTGGCGTCGTCGCGCGTCGACGGCGCGCCCAAGTGGGCGGCCGAGGTCGATGACACGCGCGGCTGGGATCACGGCGTGTGGACGGCGCTGAAGCTGGCGTATCCGGCGGCGGATGTGCCGGTGGTGCAGCTGTCGCTGCCGACGGCGTCGCCGGCGGCGCTCTTGGCGATGGGGCGGGCGCTTCTTCCCTTGCGCGCGCGCGACGTGCTCGTCGTCGGGTCGGGGACGGTCGTGCACAACCTGCGGGCGATGGGCGCGGAGGCGCCGTGGGCGCGCGCGTTCGATGCCTGGTTTGCCGATGCGATCGCGCGGCACGATCTGGAGGCGCTGGCGGATTGGCGCGCGCGGGCGCCCGAGGCGGCGCGCGCGCATCCGACGAGCGAGCACTTCGATCCGTTCCTGGTCGCAGCCGGCGCGACCGAGGCGGGCGAGCCGGTGACCACGCTCTACGACGAGCTTGCCTTCGGCTCGCTCTCGATGCGCACGCTCACCGTCGGCTGACGACGCGGTCAACGCTCGCCGGTCGGCTCCCAGAGCTCGACGAGGTGGCCCTCGCCGTCGCGGATCCAGGCGAAGCGGCCGTTGCCGGGCTCGTCTTCGGTGCGCTCGATCTTGACGCCTTCTCTTTCCAGCTTCTTCAAGAGCACGTCGAGGTGGTCGACGCGGTAGTTGATCATGAACGGGCCGTCGAAGTGCGTGCTCTCGGGCTTGAACGTCGCCCAGATCGTGTGGGCGACATGCGTCGGGTCGGTGAGCTCGCGCCAGCGGATATCGGCGAAGCCGTATTGCGAGAGCGGCAGCCCAAGGTGTTGCTGGTACCACTCGCGGAGCTTCTTGGCGTCCTTGGCGCGCATGAAGATGCCGCCGATTCCCGTCGCCACGCCGGTTGCCGCCGAGGTCACGCGGGTCCATTTCGCGACGCTCTTTTGCTTCGCCGTCTCGAGGCGCAGCGTGACCGCGCCATTGTCCGGGACGAGCACCAGCTTGCCGGGGCCGTCGAGGACGAGCGCGGCGCCGTCGAATCCGCCCGCGAAGTGTGAATCGCCGTCGGCGCGATGGATTTCGGCGCGATATTTTCCGTCTTCCACGGTGAAGACGCCGAGCATCTCCGGGCTCTCGACGACGAGCGATTTGCCGCCCGGTCCAAGACGACAGAATCCATCGCTCTTGTCATCGACGCGATACGCGCCCGGCTGGAGCGGCAGCTTGTCCAGCTTCGGCTCTTCTGCCCGCACGATCGCTGCCGACATCAGGACGACGATTCCGAGCGCGGTCCGCTTGATCATGGCGCATCTTACGATGAGCGGTAACGGACGAGGAGCACGCCGGTGCCGAACGCCCGCGCTTCGGCCAGCGTCAGCCGCTGGCGCGCGACGCCTTCGAAGAGCGCCTTGCCGCCGCCGCCGAGGACGATCGGCTGGATCAGAAGCTGCAGCTCGTCGACGAGGCCGGCCGAGATGAGCGCGGAGGCGAGCGTCGCGCCGCCCCAGACGACGATGCTCTTGCCCGGCTCCTCTTTGAGCCGCGCGACGGCGTCGAGGTCGCGGGCGATCGTCGTCCGCAGGAGCTCCGCGTGCTGCATCGTTCGCGAGACGACGACGTGCCTGGTTCGTTGCGCGCGCTCCGCGAAGGCGCGCTCGTCGGCCGATGCGGTCGGGCTGGTGAGCGCGGCGATCCAGTGCTCGGCGTAGCCGGCGTACATGCCGCGCCCGACCACGAAGGTGTCGGTGTCTTCGAGGAGCACGAAGAGGTTGCGCCAGTGCTCGTCCCCGCTCGAGAACCAATCCATCGCGCCGCGCGGCCCCTCGACGTAACCGTCGAGCGACATGTTCATCCTGACGATCAGCTTCCTCATGGAGCCAATAT
>DASXOU010000893.1:0-1665 GCA_036494045.1 Polyangia bacterium
ACGCCTTCGTCGGGCGTCTCCAGGCCGACGACCAGGCTGGTGGCGGCGTAGCTCTTGCGCAGGTTGTCGATGAGCCCGCCGAGGTTCTCCGGCGGCGCGACGTCGGGCTTGGCGGCGTTGCCGGCGGAGACGACGATCTTCACCGTCTGGCCGGCGAGCGCGCGCGGAACGTCGAACGGCACCGCTTTGACGAATTCCTGGCCGGCGTAGGGGCGCAGCGTGACGTAGAGGTTGGGGCGCGAGCCGGGCGAGAGCTCGTCGGAGTTGAGCGACAAGCCGATGATCTCGGCGACGTCGGCCTTGTAGTCGACGTCGACGTCGATGTCGATGCGATCGAGGTTCGCCGGCGTGAACGGGTTGAAGAGGATGTCGCCGATCGCCTTGAGGCCCGTAGCGGAGGCGAGCGTGCGCGGCGAGACGCCGTCGGGCGAGTAGATCTGATCGGTGAGCTCGAGCGGCTTGTAGCCGCGCACGGCCAGGTTCGAGCGCACCGTGATGGTCGCGTCGGCGACGTCGCTGGCGGCGTTTTGCGCGGCGTTGGCGACGACGGTGGAGGCGAGCATCGGCGTCAGGAAGCGGTGGCGGACGACCTCGAAGTGGAAGTCTTCGTCGGCGCGGTTGGGGCCGCCGACGCGCACGTGCACCGGGATCATGTCGGCGCGCTGCGAGGTGTCGCCGACGATGCCCGATTGGCGATCCTGGATGAGCGAGCCGATCTCTTTGAGCGGCGAGGCCATCTTGAACGACGACGAGAGCGCCGACATGAACGTGTGGATCTCGGCGCTGGCGATCGGCAGGTAGATCTCGCCGACATTGAACATCGGGTGGCCGAACGCGAGCACCTTGTCGCCCTCGACGCGGGTGACGGTGCCGGTGCCGGCGGCGGAGACGTCGCCGCGGATGAGCTCGACGGCGATCGAGCCGCCGTCTTCGAAGCGCGACGGACCGGCGGCGTTGGCGCGGCCGGCGCCGCCCGCTTGCAGCGGCACGACGTGGAACGGCTCGAGCGCGTGGCTGAGCTCGGCGAAGGCGGCGGCGCCGAAGCCGGCGAGCGACAGCGGCACCGACGCGCGCACCAGGCGCGGCTCGGCGCCTTCGGGCAAGGAAGGCAGCGGCAGGCGCGCGAGCAGCGGCGAGCGATCGCCGGCGGGATCGCGACGGCGCGAGGCGATGACGTCGTCGAGGCTGCGGCGACCGTCGTCGAGGCGACCGTCGCGATTGCGCGGCTCGTTGGCCGCTTCGGCACCGGGCGTGGACAGGCGGCCGCGCAACGGGCGCTTGAGCTCCGCCATCATCGACTCGATCGGCGTGACGCCGGCGATCGGATCCTTGGCGAAGTGCCAGCCGTAGCTGAGCGCGCCGGCGAGGCGCCCTTCGATATAGATCGGTGAGCCCGACATGCCGGCGACGATGCCGGAGTGGATGAGGCGCGGATCGTCCGACTGCACGAGGATGATGTCCTGCTTGGGCAAGAAATTGTGCAGAACGGAAATTACGCGGATGTCGAAGCGCTCGGGCTTGAGTCCCTGGAAGACGGTGAGGCCGTAGCCCTTCATGCCGCCGCGGATCTCGGAGATCGGAATGATCGAGACGTGGTGCGGCGGCGCGATCGTCACCGGCGCCGTCGCCGTCGACGATGCTGCGGCCGACGTGGCGGGCGCCGAG
>DASXOU010000894.1:0-4196 GCA_036494045.1 Polyangia bacterium
CGCCACCGACGGCAACAGGATCAAGGTCAAACCGAGCGCGCGCATCGCATCCTCCGACGACTGGTCGAGCCGCGATAGAGCACGCGCGATGCCACCACGCCGCGCGCGCGGCTTCGCGCAGTTAGCCGCGCCGCGGTCCTCGCGCTCATCGACAATCGGACAACGATGTCAGGGTTGCGGCGCGCGCAACGCCGCCAGCGCCGCCTGCATGTCCGCCGGCGGCTCCGTCGACCAACGCAGCTTCTTCCCCGTCGCCGGATGCGTGATCCCGAGCACGTGCGCATGCAGCGCCTGCCGCCCGAGCGCCTTCGCCACCGCGCGCAGCTTCGGCTCGCGCGGCGGCCGCCCATAGGTGCGATCGCCGATGAGCGCATGCCCGTGATCCGAAAAGTGCACGCGGATCTGATGCGTCCGCCCCGTCTCCAAGGTCACCTCGACCCAGCTCGCGCCCGCCAGCCGCTCGCGCACGCGCCAGTGGGTGACCGCGCGCTTGCCGCTCGCGACCTCCGACGAGAACTTCTTGCGATCGCGCGGATCGCGTCCGTACTTCGTCTTGAACGAGCCGCGCTCGGCGACTACGCCCTCGACGAGCGCGAGATACATGCGCTCGATATCGTGCCGGTGGAATTGCGCCTGCAGCCCGACCAGCGTCGGCTCGTCCTTGGCCACCACCATCACGCCCGAGGTGTCCTTGTCGAGCCGATGCACGATCCCGGGGCGCCGCTCGCCGCCGACGCCGGCCAGTGAATCGCCGCAGTGATGGAGCAGCGCATTGACCAGCGTGCCCGCTTGATGCGACGTCGCCGGATGCACCACCATGCCCGCCGGCTTGTCGATGACGATGAGGTGCTCGTCCTCGTAGACGACCGCGAGCGGAATGTCCTCGGGGCGATCCTCGACGGCGACCGGCGGCGCCGCGACCAGGACCACGCGCTCGCCCGCGCGCACCTTGCGCGACGGCGTGCGCACCTCGCTGCCGGCGACGGTGACCTCGCCCTCTTCGATGCGGCGCGTGAGCTGCGAGCGCGACCACGGCAGGCCGCGCCGCGCCAGCCACGCGTCGAGCCGCTCGCCCTGCGCCTCGGGTTCGACGGTGAATTCGTAACGGTCCAGGCGCGAACAATATAACGGAACTAGAAGCGGCCGCCGATGCCGGCGCCCATGCCGCCGCCTTCGAACAGCGCCGGACCCACGTGCACCGGCCCGTCGACGATCGCGCGCACCCTCCTCGGCGCGTGCGCGACCAGGACGACGGCGGCGCCCATCACCATCGAGCCCATCATCCCCGCGCGCAACGAAGCCGCGCCGCCGGGCAGAAGCAGCGCTTCGCGATCGCGAAGCTGCTGCAGGCGATTCTGATCTTCCTCGACGGTGCGCGCGGCCGTGAAGCTCAAGAACGACGCGAACACCGCGGCGCTGCGCTCCTCGAAGTAGCTCGGCTTCGCATGCGCGACGCCCATGACCGCGACCATTGCCAACATCGTGCTGCCCATGCGCCGCGACTTTGCAGGCCGCTTGCCAGCCGCAACCGAGTGGAATGATGGAGGGTCGTCGAAGGCCTGAGTGTCAGCGTCTCAGGCGGGGCGAGCCGCGCCGGCTCACTGACGCTCGCTTACCAGATCTTGGATTTGACGTGGCCCTTGGACTTGATCATGACGTCGATGATGGCGCGGTCATAGAGGTTGAGCCCGTAGATCTCGGGCGTCACGCGGCTCTTGAAGAGCGCGCGCCCCTCTTCGATGTGCGCGTGCATGACGTTGAACAGCGAGTCGTTCTCGATGCCTTCGACGATTTCCTTCTCGTGATACAGCGTCAGGTCGGAGGCGATGGCGCGGGCCAGCTGGCGCGCGCGATCCGGCTTGTCGATGAGCTGCATCCTTCGATGTTATGATGCCGCGCGGGAACATTCAACCCAGGCGTTGCCGTCGGACGCCACTCAGGGAGGGACCATGAAATCTTGGATCGTCATGGGAGTTGGAGCGCTGATGCTCGCCGCGGCGGCGCCGTTCGCCTTCGCGCACTCGAACGGCCACGAGTCACGCACGCCGGCGGAGTGCGAGCGGCTGCCGGGCACGGCCAGCGGCGGCGAGCGCGGCGCGTGCTTGTCGTGCGTGCAGCGGCCGGTCAAGCACCACTATCACCCGGATTATCCCGCGGGCAATCGCTGCCGCCCGGACGACGGCAAGCCGTAGCCGCTCAGCCCGTCGCTGCTTTTCCCTTCGTATAACGCGCCAGATACGAGCGCGTCACGTGCTGCACATCCAACCGTAAGAATCGCGCGAACTCGACGAGGAAGCCGCGCAGGTAGACTTGCGCCGGCATGGCGCTCCACGCTTCGTCTTCGATCGAGCGCAGGTGGTGCACCGAGACTTTGGTGCGCTGGGAGATCTCGGCGAGATCGATGCCGCGCGCCTCGCGTAGCGTCTTCAAGAGCTCGCCGGTGATCTCGGTGTTGGCGTCGATGATCGGCTCGGGCACGTGGATCTTCGCCGGCGTGTTGTCGGCTTTGGCCGCCGCCGATGCCGGCTCGATCGCCGGAACCGAGCCGGTCGCCGCCGCCGACGTCGACGTGCGCGTCGGGATCCCTTCGGGGAACAGCTTGACGTCGTAGAGCTTGCGGCGCTCGGCATCGAGCAGCGTGTCGTAGGCTTCGTCGACGCGCGCGTGCACCACGTCGAGGCGCTCGGGCGTGTACAGCCCGCACACGACCATCGAGTCGGCGGCGTACATCTCGCGCATGCGCTTGTAGGCGCGGCGGATCTCCTCGTCGCTGGCGCCGGGATCGATCTCGAGCATTTCGTAGAGCGTCTGCTCTTCGGTGCGCTTGGGCGTCTCGTGCGTTTGCGCGCGATCCGATTGGTCGACGGCGAGCAGCTTGCGCACGATGCGCTCGACGTTCTTCGACACCTTGGATTCGGGATGGTCGACGACGAGCGGGCGGCGCTTGCGCACCGCGCCCCAGACGGCGTCGTCCGATTCGAGGTGGCCGAGATAATCGATGTTGAGCCCGAGGCGGCGGCGGCCCGCCGACTTGAGCTGCGCGCCCAGATCGAGATCGGCGCGCGTGCGCGTCTGGTTGACCACGATGCGCGGGCGATAGCGATGGATCTCCTCGAGCACGCGCGCGGCGACGGTGGGATCGCCATCCTTGACCGCGTGATAGAGGTCGAGCGGCGAGGGCATGCCGCCTTCGAAGGCGCGGTCGACCGGCAGCTTGTCGATCTTCTGGATGTCGCGTAAACGGCGTAGGAACGCCGATTTGATGAAGCGGAACGTGTTCTCGACGCTGGTCGGCTCGGGCACGACCACGAGGATGCCGATGTGCGCGACCAGGAAGAAGTCGAGCGCGATGAAGCCGGAGCCGGGCGGCAGATCGCAGATGAGGTAGTCGGTGTCGATCTCGCGCACCTGGTTGATGAGGCGGTTCTTCGTCGCCGGGCGCGGATTGGCCGCCCACAACGGATCGCCTTCGCCGGAGACGAGGCCGAGCCCTTTGACGCCGGTGTCGACGATGCAGTCCTCGATGCGCGCCACGCGCTTCTCGAAAAAGTCGCCGAGCGTGACCTTGGGGCGCTCGACGCCGACGAAGGTGTGCAGGTTGGCGCCGCCGAGATCGGCGTCGATGAGGACCACGCGCTTGCCGAGCTGCGCCAGGTAGATGCCGAGGTTGGCCGCAAGCAGAGATTTTCCGACGCCGCCCTTGCCGCCGCCGATGGCGATGATGCGACGGCCGCCCGACGCCGCCGATTGTGGATGTGGCGCCCCGCCGCCCTCCTCCGCCTCGTCAGGTTCGGTCACGGCGGGATCGTATCAGCCGCCGAACCAAGAGAGCAACAGCGGCGCTAGAGACTGTACGCGACGATGGCGACGACGAGCCAGAAGACGACGAGTAGCGGAAGGACGAAGCGCGCCGAAGGGATGGCGGACATGCCCGCGCGCGTTCGCAAGCCGCGTGCCGCGATCCCCCACGCGCAATCTCGCCCATTTGCCCCGCCCACCGTCGCCAATTCAGTCACCACCGGCTACCCCGACCGCCTCGCGCATCCTTTGACCCGCGTCAAACAAATCTGCCGTTCTCCGGCGACGCAAGCGCAGGCGAGGCCGCAGCTCCGGAGGCAGATTCGCGCGCACCCCCGCAGCGAGGGAGGGAGCGGGCTCCGGCCCGTGACCGACCGAGCGAGGAGGTACGCGCGCAG
>DASXOU010000895.1:0-4622 GCA_036494045.1 Polyangia bacterium
CGAGCTTGGTCGTTCGTGACAGCGTCATCGGTGTTTTTCCGACGCGGGGCGCTCGTAGACGGTCACCATCGGCACGCCTTCGTCGGTGAGCACGAACGACGGGCGCGCGGTGCCGTAGAAATCCCAGATCCAATATTCGTATTTGTCGAAGTGTTTCTCGTGAATGACCATGGCGATATCGCTCTGCTTGACGCCCGGCTCCTCGAGCTGCGTGTTGTAGACGTCGGGACGCAGCCGGCCTTCGCGCACGTCCATGTTGAGCTGCGATTGATTGGTGTCGTGCCAGTAGATGGGCGCACCGGGGCGCGCGTGCGCGTCGATCCACGGCAGGATGCCGCGCGTCGCGTAGCCCCAGAACTGGCGGTTCATGCCGAGGTCGGCGCCGCCCGCCGGGCCGCCGGCGACGATGTTGTAGTGCGTGAGCGCGTAGGGATGCGAGCGCCAGGTCTCGGCGACCGCGGGCAGGCAGACGAGCGTGGCGAAGGCGGGGACGAGCCAGCGCGGCTTGTTCGAAAGGGCCGTCGCGATCGCGTGCACGGCATATCCGGCCAATAGCGCGAGAAACGGGATCGTGGCGTGGAAATGCTTGGTGGCGCCGAAGATGGGCGCGTGCGTGACCGTGAGGATCGCCATCGGGAAGAGCGCGTTGATGCCGACGAGGAGGCCGGTGGCGCGGGTGTCGATGGGTGCTGTCGTATCGACGGGCGCCGTCGACGAAACGATGCTGCGCGCGCGCCACCAATCGACGACCAGCGCGACCGAGCCGACGAGCGCGAGCACGAGCGTGGTCAGTGGCAGCGTCAGCGCTTCCATCACGTAGGGAAACGAGAGCGGAAAGGGCGGCTTGTTATAGTTATGTCCGAAATACTCCATATTGTAATAAACGTGGTGCACGTGAAACGCGACGTACTCGCGGAAGCGATTGACGGTATCGAACCATAGCCACGGCCAGCAGGCGAGATAGACGGCGAGCCCGAGCGTGGCCATGTAGATGAACGGGCGCAACGGCGGCAGGCGGCGCCGCTGCCAGGCGACGAAGAGCCAATGCGGCGCCAATATCGCCGGCAGGAAGAAGGCGTTGTGCTTGGTGGCGAGCGCGAGGCCGAAGAGGAGGCCGGTGCGCCAGGCCCACTTGCGCTCGTCGAGCGCGCGCCAATACGCGTAGACCACGGCGACCCACGCGGCGGCGATGGGCGCGTCGAACGCGGCCAATTGCGCGTCGAAGAACAGGCGCGGCGCGGCCAGCGTGAGCGTGGCGGCGACGAGGCCGGCGGCGCGCGACCAGGCGGCGGCGGCGAGGAGATACACGAGCATCGCCATGAGCGCGCAGACGACGTCGGCGGGCAGGCGCAGCGCGGCTTCCTCGTCGAGGAGGCCGAGCGTGGCGTGCTTGTGCGCGTACGCGATCGGATGGCGCCCGCCCTGCTCGGGGCAGTGGCAGCGATGCAGGATTCGCCACGAGAGGCCGAACAGCGACTTCATGAGCGCGGGGTGCTCGTGGTTGTAGCCGAAGCCTTTGTCGACGGCGGCGCGGGTGAAGCTCTTTTGCGGATGGCCGTGCAGCGTGTTGTCGAGAAGATCGCCGTACCACGCCCAGTAGAGCTCGGCCGCGTCGAAGTAGTAGCCTTCGTCGCGCGTGTTGCCTTGGGTCTTGCCGCCGGCGACGAGCGCGACGAGCGCGACCAGGAAGACGACGAGCGCGATCTGTTTGTCGGCGCGCGTGGGCACGCGAATCATGGCTGCACCACGATCACTGGCGCGCCTCTGCGTGGAAGCCGAGATTGCGCCAGGCCGGATTGGTCGCCGAGACGTGGAAGGTGACGGCGTGGCGCGAGCCGGCGAGCGCGCGCGTGTCGACGTCGAAGCGGCGCCAGCCGTCGTCGTTGCCGATGCGCGCGCGCAGCTTCTCGACGCCGTCGACGTCGACGCTGAAGTCGACGAGTCCGTCGGCCGATTTGCGCGCGTAATAGTCGTGCAGGCCGGCGTAGACGACGAGCGACGCGCCGAGCGGCACTTCGCTGTAGCCGATCGTCGTCGCTACGCGATCGGCCGGAACTTCGAGGCCGCGGCGCGGGCGATAGTCGATCTCGAGCGTGCGCCGCTCGACGCGCTCGCCGCCGCAGAGCCAGCCGTGCGCGGGATCGCCGAAGCAGGGCTTGTCGGCGCGCAGGACGCGCGCGTCGGCGGCGTTGGCGGTGAAGTCGTAGACGACCGGTGTCGCCGATTTCTCGTAGAGCGCGACGCGGACCTTGCCGTGGACAGTCTCGTGCGCGAGGCGCGCGCCTTTGGCGTCGGACGAATGGGCGCCGCGGATCGAGACTTCCCAGACGCGCGCGTAGCGATCGGCGTCGCTGCGGCCGGCCATCTCGACGGTGACGAGGTCGCCCAGATGGGCGCGGCCGATCTGATCGACCCACGCGGGCGCGAAGACGATGACGTCGCCGGCGCGGAAATCGGCGCGCACCTCGGCGGCGGCGGCTTCCCAATCGGCATCCGTGGCGACGCGCGCGCGCGCGGTCAGCGCGCTGCCGGTCTCGACGAGCGCGACCAGCGCGACGGCGGCGGTGACGATGGCGGCGATCTTCCGATTCACTGCAGCTCGTTGTTTATCATGTTCGGTACGAGGAGATAGCGCGGCACCGTCGGCGAGCCGGAGACGACGCGCGGGCCGGCGATGGTGCTGGCGATGCGGTAGTCGGCGAGCAGGCGCGGCCACATCTGCCAGTTGCCGTCGATCTTGTCGTCCATGACGATGAGCGCGAAGCGATGCGCGTCGAACGCGTCGACGAGACCGCGCGGGGCGCCCATGCCGGCGCGCCAGATGTCCATGACGCCCATGCGATGCAGGTACGTGCGCTTGCCCGCGAGCTGCGCGTAGAACGGGTGGAACGGGATCAGGACTTCGCCGTCGGTGGTGCGGATGCGCGCCAGGAGCGCGTCGCCGGCGGCGCGATCTTGCGCGGTGGGAATGAAGATGCGCGGATCGTAGCCGGTGGGCTGCAGCAGCGCTTCGGGATGCCACGACGCCGGGATCATGCGGCCGGCGATGGGCAAGAGGCCGCCCGGCGACGTCAGGATCGAGAGCGCGAGCAGCACGTAGACGGCGGCGGGGCGCAAGCGTGGCGGCGCTTGCCGCGTGTCGTCGACGAGGCAGCCGGCGGCGACGCCGATGGCGATGGCGGGCAGCATGACGCCGGGCATGAAGGCGTTGGTGAACGCCCATTGCGTGCCGAAGCTGAGGCAGGCGGCGCCGATGCCGGCGACGGCGATGAGCGTGGCGTAGACGAGGCCGGGCGTGCGGCGGCGGACGAGCGCCCACGGCACCAAGAGGATCGCGGGGCCGAGGATGAGCGCGAGCCGGCCGGGCGTGCCGAGAAACGCGCGCGCGGGGAAGAAGTCGTGCTTGCGATGGAGCACGCTGATGTAGGTCCAGAACCAGCCGTCGCTCGCGTGGTTGCAGATCCACAGAAGCGGCAGGCCGACGACTGCGAGCGTGACGCCGTACACGACGGCGACGCGCGGCGTGGCGAGCAGCAGCGCGAGGCCGAGCGCGAGCATGAACGGCGCCGCGGTCTGCTTGACGAAGAACGCCGCGACGAGGATCAGCGCCGCGGCGACGGCGCCGCCGTTCGACTTGCGCTTCCACCAGCCGACGAGGAGGCCGGCGGTGACGAGGCCCATGAACAGCGAATCGGGGCGCGCGAGATCGTAGAACGTGCCCGTCGGCACGAAGGCGCCGAACATGATGGCGATGGCGCACGCCGCCGCCGCGCGCGAGCCGCCCTCGCGGCGCGCGTAGACATAGCCGAGCACGGCGACGGTGAAGAAGCCGGCGAGCGAGACGAAGCGGCCGAGCGCGTAGCCGATGCCGAAGATCTTGCCGAGCACGAAGACGAGCGCGGGATAGCCGGGCGTGTAGAGATACGGGATGAAGTCGACCGACGGCGGCGCGTAGATCGGCTGGCCGTTGGCGAGGCGCAGCGCGTGGGCGAGCATGCCGCCTTCCATCCACTCGAGGTCGTAGGGATAGACGAAGCGGCGCGCGAAGACGTAGCAGGTGAGCGCGACGAACCAGGCGGCGAGCGCGAGCGCGACGGCGCGGAAGATTTTCGCGGCGCCGGTCATTTCAAGGCGCCACCGTCACCGACGCGGCGTCGACGGCGTTGTCGGGCCGCGCGTGCGCGCCGGTCGCCTTGGCGCGCTCGCGTCCGCGCCACAGGCCCACGCGCAGCGTCGTCAGGCCGACGGGCCAATCGGGCGGCAGCGTCACGTGAATGCGATCGCGCACGAACGTGCCCGGCTTCATGCGCGCAATCGGCAGCGTGCCCTCGACGGGCTCGTGGTCGGCGTTGATCGAGCGGCCCGGGCCGTCGACGTGCGCGAACAATTTCCAGCCGTCGGGGATCGGCTGCGCCGCGTGCAGGTAGATCGTGAAGTCGAACGCGTCGCCGCGGCGCAAGGGCGCGCCCGGCCCGTCGCTGCCGTCGACGATGACGAAGCCGCCGAGCGAATCGCCGAGCGGGCGCGACGGCGCGTATGGGTGCGACTGCACGTTGCCGGCGGTCTTCTTGGCGAAGCCGGCGGGCAGCGCGATCTCGTCCATCCACGCGGCGAGCTCGTTC
>DASXOU010000896.1:0-4328 GCA_036494045.1 Polyangia bacterium
GATGAGCGTCGCGGGGGGAAGCCGCGTTCCGCCGGCGGAGGCTCTAGGCTGCTCGCACTTGTGGAAGCGCTTCGGCGCGGTCGTCGCCAATCGCGACGTGTCGCTGTCGGTCATGCGCGGCGAGGTGCACGCGGTCATCGGCGAAAATGGCGCCGGCAAGTCGACGCTCATGCGCGCGCTCTATGGGCTGCAGCCGTCCGACGCCGGCGAGGTGCGCATCGGCGGCGAGGTCATCGCGCGCCCGTCGGTGGCGGCGGCCATCGCGCGCAGGGTCGGCATGGTTCATCAGCACTTCATGCTGGTGCCGACGCTGACCGCGGCGGAGAACGTGGTGCTCGGGCGCGAGCCGTGGCGCGGGCCGTTCGTCGATCTGCGCCGAGTCGAGCGCGAGATCGCGGAATTGTCCGAGCGCTTCGGCCTGCGCGTCGAGCCGCGGCGGCTGGTCTCGTCGTTGTCGGTGGGCGAGGCGCAGCGCGTGGAGATCGTCAAGGTGCTGTGGCGCGGCGCCGACGTGCTCATCCTCGACGAGCCGACGGCGGTGCTGACGCCGCTCGAGGTCGGCGAATTGTTCGGCGTGCTACGCGGGCTCGTCGAGGAGGGCGGCAAGACCGTCGTCCTCGTCACCCACAAGCTCGACGAGGTGCTGGCGCTGGCCACGCGCGTGACGGTCATGCGCCGCGGCGAGGTGGTGGCGTCCATCGATCCGCGCACGACGATGGCGCCGGAATTGGCGCGCGCGATGGTCGGGCGCGAATTGGCGCCGCCGCCGCCGCGGCCGGCCGCGGTGCCGGGTGAAGCGCGCGAGCGCCTGCGCGTCGAAGGGCTCACCGTCGCGCGCGAGGACGGCACGCGCGCGCTCGACGACGTCAGCCTGTCGGTGCGCAGCGGTGAGATCCTCGGCGTTGCCGGCGTCGAGGGCAACGGCCAGTCGGAGCTGGCGCTCGCCATCACCGGCGTGGTCGCGCCGAAAGCGGGGCGCATCTTCGTCGACGGCCGCGACGTCACGCACGCGAGCGTGCGCGCGCGCCGAGCGCGCGGCGTCGCCCACGTGCCCGAGGATCGCCACGCGCGCGGCGTCATCCTCGACTTCTCGGTCGCCGACAACGTGCGCCTCGGCGAAGACGCGCTCGACGGCGCCAGGCTGGCGACCGCCACCCGCCGCGTGATCGACCGGCTCGACGTGCGGCCGCCCGATCCGCGCGCGCGCATGTCGTCGCTGTCCGGCGGCAACCAGCAGAAGGTCGTGGTCGGCCGCGAGCTCGGCCGCGATCACGGCGTCCTCGTCTGCGCGCAGCCCACGCGCGGCGTCGACGTCGGCGCCATCGAGCGCATCCACGCCGAGCTGGCGCACGCGCGCGTCGCCGGCAAGGCGGTGCTCCTGGTGTCGGCCGATCTCGACGAGCTATTCGCGCTCGCCGATCGCATCGGCGTCCTCTTTCGCGGCCGCGTCGTCGGCTGCGTCGACAATGTGCCCGAGCGTCGCGCCGAGCTGCGCGGCGAGATCGCGGCGCTCATGCTCGGAGCCGGCGCGTGAGCGATCGCCTCGCACGCGCGATCCTGCCGCCGGCGTGGGCCGTGCTGATCGCGCTGGCCGCCGCGTCGCTGTGCATCGTCGCCGTCGGTGGCGCGCCGCTCGCCGTCTATCGGCTGCTCCTCGCCGGCACCTGGGGCAACGGCTACGGCATCGGTCAGGTGCTGTTCAAGACCACGCCGCTCATCTTTACGGGCCTGTCGGTCGCGATCGCCTTGCGCGCGGGCCTCTTCAACATCGGCGCCGAAGGGCAGCTCACCGTCGGCGGGTTCGCCACCGCGATGGTGGGCCTCTACGCCACGCACCTGCCCGCGATCGTCGCCGTGCCGCTGGCGCTGGTCGCCGGTGCCGCCGGCGGCGCGCTCGTCGGCGCCATCGCCGGCGCGCTCAAGGCGTGGCGCGGCGCGCACGAAGTCATCAACACCATCATGCTCAACTTCATCGTGCGCGCAGTCATGGTCGGCGTCGGCGCGCACCTGTTCGAGCGCGAGCAGATCCACACGGCGCCGATCGCGGCGTCGGCGGAGCTCCCGCGGCTGTCGCGACTGTTTCCGTCGCTGCACGGCTCGGCGGCCAACGCGGCGCTCGTCCTCGCCGTCGCCGTCGCGCTCGCCGCCTGGTGGCTCGTCGAGCGCACGCGCGCCGGTTTCCGCCTGCGCGCCGTCGGCGCCTCGCTCGAAGCCGCGGCCACGAGCGGCATCTCGGTGCCGCGCGTGCAATTCTTCGCGCTCGCGCTGTCGGGCGCCGTCGCCGGCCTGGTCGGCGCCAACTTCGTCCTCGGCTACAAGCACTATTACGAGGACGGCTTGTCCGGCGGCATCGGCTACATGGGCATCGCCGTCGCCGTGCTCGGCCGCGCGCGCCCGCTCGGCGTCGTCGCCGCGGCGCTCGTCTTCGGCACGCTCTCGCAAGGCGCGCTCGCCGTCAACGCCGTGGTGCCGAAGGAGCTCGTCGACGTCATGACCGCGGTCATCATCTTCGCGGTCGCCGCCGCCGCGCCTTCCTTGCGCCGCCGACTGGAGGCACGCGCGTGATCCACACGATCCTCACGCTCGGCTTCGCCGCCGCGGTCGTGCGCATCACCGTGCCCTACGCGCTGGCCGCGCTCGGCGGGACGCTGTCGGAGCGCTCGGGCGTCATCAACATCGCGCTCGAGGGCCTCCTATTAATAGGCGCGTTCGCCGCCACCATGGGCGCCTGGTTCGGCCACGGCGCCATCACCGGCGTCATCGGCGGCGTCGCCGGCGGCGCCGCGTTCGGCGCGCTCTACGCGCTCATGGTCGTCACGCTGCGCGGCGATCAGATCGTCTGCGGCGTCGCCTTGAACCTCCTCGCCGACGGCCTCACGCGCTTTGCCTTGAAGGCGACCTTCGACTCGTCGTCGAACTCGCCGCGCGTCGACGCCTGGGGCGACGTCGGCACGCGGCTCATCGTGCTCACTGTCGCGCTGGTCGCGCTGTTCCACGTCGTCGTCTACAAGACGCCGTTCGGCCTGCGCCTGCGCGCCGTCGGCGAGCATCCCGAGGCCGCCGCCTCGCTCGGCGTCAAGCCGGCGCGCATCCGCTTCGCCGCGCTCATCCTCGCCGGCGCGCTCGCCGGTCTCGGCGGCGCCTGGCTCGCCGCCGATCAGCGCCAGTTCGTCGCCGGCATGTCGAACGGCCGCGGCTACATCGCGCTCGCCGCCATGATCTTCGGCGGCTGGCGTCCGGTGCGCGCCGCCTGCGCGTGCCTGCTGTTCGGCTTCGCCGAGGCCGTCCAGATCGCGCTGCAAGCCGCCGGCGTCGGCGTGCCCGCGTGGGCGATCCAGATGCTTCCGTACGTGCTGACGATGATCACGCTCGCCGGCTTCATCGGCCGTTCGCGCGCGCCGCGCGCCCTGGGTAAAATAGACGCGCCGTGAGCGCCGACGCCAACGAAGCCGCCGCGCCCATCGTCGGTGACTATCGATTGATGCACCGCCTCGGCTCGGGCGCGATGGGCGAGGTCTGGCTCGGCCGCCACACGACGACCGGCACGCACGCGGCCGTCAAGATGTTGCGCCAGGGCATCAAGTCGCGCCAGCGCATCGCCAAGACCTTCGACCGCGAGCGGCGCGCCATCGGCCGTCTCGGCCATCCGCACATCGTCGCCCTCTTCGACGTCGGCCCCGACTGGCTCGCCACCGCCTACGTCGCCGATCTGGCGGCGTGCATCGGCGCGATGCTGCGCGCCTCGTCGGAAGGCACGCCGCTGCCCACCGAGGTGGCCTCGACGCTGATCGGCTCCACAGACGTTTGATTTGCCATAGGACCCGTGATATCAAGAAGATCCGATGCCCAAGCAGATCCTGCTGGTCGACGACAGCGTCACCATTCAGCGCGTGGTGGAGCTCACCTTCGCACACGAATCGGACTACAAGGTCATCGCCGCCAAGAGCGCCGACGAGGGGTTGCAGAAGGCGCGCGAGCTCAAGCCCGACATCGTGCTCGCCGACGCCGGCATGATGGGCAAGACCGGCTACGACCTGTGCTCGTCGCTGCGCTCGGACGGCGCGCTGGCGTCGGTGCCGTGCTTGATCCTGACGGGAAATTTCGCGCCCTACGACGAAGCGCGCGGCACCAAGGCGGGCGCCGACGGCTACGTGGTCAAGCCGTTCGAGACGCAAGCGCTCATCGACAAGGTGACCGACGCGATCAGCAAGAAGGGCGCGCGTCCGGCCGCGTCGGCGCCGCCGATCGTGGCGACGACGGGCGGGCGCAAGGACGAGAGCCTCGAGATCCAGATCGAAGGCGGCAAGTCCGTGCCGACGCCGGTGCCG
>DASXOU010000897.1:0-12179 GCA_036494045.1 Polyangia bacterium
CTATCGGCTCTACAAGGATTACTTCCCGGCCTGGGCGCTGGCGCGATTCTCGCGGCTGTCATCGTCGTAATCGGCGCGCGGCAGCTCGACCCAGAAGCAGGTGCCGACGTCGAGGCGCGAGCGGAAGCCGACCTTGCCGCCGTGTGACTCGGCGATGCGCTTGACGGTGGCGAGGCCGAGCCCGATGCCGGGCTTGCCGTTGGTGCGGCCGCGGACGTGCGGATCGAAGATGGTGTCGTAGAGCGACGGCGGAATGCCGGGACCGCTGTCCTCGATCTCGAGGCGCACGAAGCGATCGCGCGGATCGACACTGACGCCGACGCGCCGCTCGGGCCGCGAGCCCATGTACTTGACGGCGTTGCGCACCAGGTTCTCGATGATGCTGGAGAGCACGCCGGCGTGGCCGTAGATGGCGCAAGGAGGCACGGGCGCGAGCGTGAGCGTGACGCCGGCTTCCTGCGCGACCGGCTCCAGGTCGGCGACGATCGCTTGCACCACCGGCGCGACCGAGCTGACCACGCCCGGCTCGGGCTGCGCGCCGGCGCGGGCGAAGCGGAGCAGCCCGTCGACGATGGTGGCGACGCGATCGACGCCACGCGAGCCGCGCTCGAGGGTGCGCTTCAGCGCGGGATCCTGCAGCTTGCTGTCGACGGCGCCGACGGCCAGACGCGTGGCCGAGAGCGGGCCCAGGATGTCGTGAGCGACGCGGCCGGCGAACATCTCGAGCTCCTCGGCGCGGCGCGCGATCAGCCGGTTGCGCTCGGCGACGACGCGGTGATAGTGCGTCAGCGCGCGCACGGCGAGAAAGCCGAACAGCGCGGTGAACAGCGTGCTCATGAGATCGAGGAAGAGCGCGACTTCGCGCGAGCGGTTGTGGTCACGCTCGATGCGCAGCGCCAGCCCGCGGGCGCTATCGGCGTTGAACTCGATGGTGTGGCGGATGGTGGTGGCGGCGGTGTTGATGGCGAGGGTGACGCGGTTGCCGACCACCCGGTTGGCGGCGACGTCGTCGAGCGCGCGCTCGACCTCCTGGTTCACCAGGCTGAGCCCGTGGTGCATCTCGCCCCACAGCGACTGCTCGCCGGGGTAGGTCTCAGGCTCGGCGAGGTAGCGCTCGAACGCTTCGTCGAGGCGGGTGCGCGCGTCGAGGACGGCCTGGCGATCCGCATCGCGGTGCGAGGAGTCGTAACGCACGATGGCGACGTCGAGCTGGCGCAGCTCGCCGCGGGTCTCGGTCAGGTGCTCGATCGACTGCATGGCGTTGGTGGCGATCGACTGCGCCGCGTCGTCGACCTCGCTCGAGATCGACTGCGAATAGAGCGTGGAGCCGCAGAAGCAGAGGATGGCCAGCACGAAGGCGATGACGAGGCGCGTGATCAGGCCACGCGGCATATGGTGACCTCCCTAGCGGGGACGTGTAATGAGCGCGGCGTACACGGCATAGAAGATAAGCACGACCGTGTTCGCGGCACACGCGTCCCAGAACAATGATGGGAGCGTTCTTGTTCCATCGGGCTGCGCGTCTTCGTCGAGTCGATAGACGAGCGGCACCGTGACGGCGAAAATCGTGCCGTAGCAGAGCGAGCCGAACACCAGCGTGAAGACCTTGTCGCGGTAGAGGAAGTATTCGCGCATCATTTTCGTGGCCATGCCCGAGGTTTCGGTGAACGCGACGGCGTAACCGAGGATGCAGAGGACGACCACGCGCACGAGCGCGGGCGCGCCGACAAAGCGCGTGCGGAAGGCGCGCCAGGCGATCTGCATGATCACGTAATAGGTGGAGAAGTACGCGATGGTGACGAAGTAGAGGAAGACCGGCGTGCGGTGCGCCAGCCAGTGGACCGGGAAGTGGTACTCCATGCCGAGAAAGTCGAAGAAGAGATCGCTGCCGAACCAGACCTGCAGCATGGTCCAGACGAGGATGAAGAAGTTGAAGCGGACGATGTGGCGCGAAGCGAGCGGGATGCCGCGGTCGACAGCGCCCGGCCAGAGGAGCGGCACGAGCCAGACCGGCAGCGCCATGCTGAGGCCGAACGCGAGGTGGCCGACGTCGCCCCAGCCCGCGAAGACGCGGGTGACTTCGCAGAAGCCGATGGCGGCGATCCAAAAAGGGCTGTAGGCGAGGATGAAGAGCTCGGCCCAGCGCTTGGACGGGTTCGACGAGAGGAGGCGCACGCGCGCATGGTACGATGAAACGGTGAAGCGAGCGCTTCTGTTGCTGCTGCTCTCGAGCGCGTGCGGGACGGATCGACCACGCGGCGTCGAGATGGTCGCGGCGGCGCCGGGCGACGTGCCGACGATCGTGAAGGCGGCGCTCGCGAGCGCGAGCCACGATCATCGCCAGCTCCTGGTCTACGTCGGCGCCACCTGGTGCGAGCCGTGCCGCCGCTTCCACCAAGCCGCCGCGCAACACGCGCTCGATCGAGACTTCCCGTCGCTGCGCTTATTGGAGTTCGACGACGATCGCGATGGTCAGCGGCTCGCCGCCGCCGGCTACGTCGGCAAGTACATCCCCATGTTCGTGAAGCCGGGAGCGGATGGAAGAAGCTCCGGCCGGCAAATCGAAGGCAGCGTCAAAGGCGACGGCGCGGTCAACGAGATCGTGCCGCGGCTGAAGACGCTGTTGACGCCGTAGGAACCTACCCGATCAGCGGATATCGCCGCTCGCTGTAGAGCCTGGCGGCGACGTCTTGCATGCGCGCGCGGATGAGCTGGAGGCCCTGACGCAAGACTTCCTTGTCGTCGGGATCGGGATTGTCGAGCTCCTTCCACAGGCGCACCGGCTCCAAGACTTCGAGCTTGATCTTGGAGGGCAGCGGCAAATTCGGAATCGGGCCCCAGCCGATGCCGAAGGGCAGGCCGAGCCAGAACGGCAGCACGTCGACGCGCAGGCGGGTCAGGCCGAGCTTCTTGGCCAGCTCGTGGCCGCGCGCCAGCACGATCAGCGTCTCGTGCGCGCCGACGGAGACGACGGGCGTGATCGGCACGCGATGAATCAGCGCCTGGCGCACGAAGCCGGTGCGGTGGCCGAGCGTGATCTCGCGGCGGTCGCGGAAACGGCGGAACGCTTCGTAGCTGCCGCCGGGATAGACGAGGATGTGATGGCCGGCCTCGAGCACCTTCTCGCTGTTGCGCCGCGACGCCGGCACCACGCCGCAGCGCTGCAGCCACTCGGTCAGCGACGGGGCGATGCGAAAGGGGAAGTCGTGCATCATCGCGTAGAGGCGGCGTCCGCTGGTGCCGCGCGCGGAGTAATAGAAGCTGCCGAGGCAGATCGCGTCGGGGAAGACGTAGCCGCCGTCATGGTTGCCGACCAGCATCGATGGCTCGTTCTTGGGCAGGTTCTCGAGCCCAACGATCTCGGAGCGGAAATAATGCTGGCGCAGCGGACGGATCCAGGCGTTGACCTTCTGCACCATCGCCGGATCCCACTCGGGGAACGTGCTTATCTGCGTGCGGAACGGGACGGCGTGCTGTCGCTCGCCGGCAGAGCGTTCGTGCGCGCGAGGAACGCTTTGATGCGCGTCACCACTTGCTCCGGCTTCTCGATGATCGGCATGTGACCGCAACGCTCGATGACCTCCAACTCGCCGGCCGGCAGCTTCGTCGCCCACTTGGGGACCGACTTCGTCGGCAGCAGTCTATCGCGCCCGCCGTAGATGACCAGCGTCGGCATCGTCAGCCGCTTCACCTCGTCGAAGAGGTGATAGCTGGTCAGCTCCTTCCGCAACGACCACATCACGCGCGCCAGATCGTGCACGAAGCGTGAGTCGGGACGCGTGACCGCCTGCTCGATGAACCGCTCGACCCTCTCGTTCCGCTCCTCGAAGACTCGTGTTTCCAAGAGGCGGCGCGCGTTCCGCTCGAGCGCCGCCGCTACCAGGCCAGGCCTCATGATTGTGCGCGCCACCCATTGAAATGGAAGGGGCATTTGAAACAAACCTGCGGAACTGATGAGCACGAGTCGCTCGACGCGGGAGTTATCGTGCAGCGCAGCATCGGCGACGACGAGCCCGCCGAGCGAGTGGCCGGCCAGCGTCGCCGAGGCGATGCCGAGCTCGTCCATGAGCGCGAAGACGGCGCCCGACAGCCAGCCGATCGAATAGTCGCGGCGCGGCTTTCCCGAGAGGCCGAAGCCGGGCAGGTCGAGGCCGCACACGCGATAGCCGGCGGCGACGAGCGGCGGCGCGACGTGCTCGAAGTGCGTGAGATTGGCGCCGAGCCCATGCACGAAGACAACTGCGGGCCCGGTGCCCGCGTCGAACGACATGACCGGCGTATCGCCGTACATGAACGTGCGCTCGGGATAGGGGAAGTGCTCGCTCCGCGACGGGTAGAGCGGCTTTCGCATCGCGCAGATTGTAGCCTAGTCGTGGCGGAACGCGAGATCGGGCGCGCCGGGGAAGCCGCCGTCCGACGATCCGGGCGCCATGTCGCGCGGGCCGCCGAGATCGACGGGCGCGCCGCCGTCGCCGCTCGGGGAACCACCGTCACCGTTGGGCGTGCCGCCGTCGCCGTCGAAGTTGATGCCGATGACCGCGCCGCCGGTCGGCTCCAGCGTCAGCGTGAGCGATGCGGTGCCGCCCGAGGTGATCGACGCGACGAACGGCGCCGACGACGACCAGCTCGGCTGCGCGCCGGCGATCGACTTGCAAGGCACGGCGTAGGCGGCGGCGGAGAAGGCGTCGCTGCCGACGGGCAGGTTGCGTAACGTCATCGTCGCCGGCTGGCCGGGCGTGACGTCGAAGTTGTCGGTGACGCTGCGCGCGCCGGTGGCGGTGATCGCGACGCAGCCGACCATCGGCGGCACCTGCGTGATGCGCGCCACGGCGCTGCCGACGGGGCCATCGTCGCCGCCGCTGCCGCCGACGGTGCCGCTGCAGCCGGCGAGGATGATCGAGATCATGGGCACGAACAAGAGTGGTCGCATGCGCGCGGACTCAGCACGTCGCGTGCCTGCGCAAATCATCAACGATTGTGCGCGCGCTGTCGCCGGAGCGGCTACGACTGGCGGCTGCGCACGTCACGCGATCGGTTGACAGGCGGCCCCTTCGGGCTATGTTGCTTGGCCTCATGCCCGTCGCCCAGGAACAATTGATGGAGAAGCTGGTCGCGCTGGCTCGGCGGCGCGGCTTCCTGTTTCAGTCGTCGGAAATCTACGGCGGGCAGAACGGCGCCTGGGATTATGGCCCCCTCGGCGTCGAGCTCAAGCGCAACGTCAAGGACGCCTGGTGGAAGGCGATGGTCCGCGACCGCGAGGACGTGGTCGGCATCGACGGCGCCATCCTCATGCACCCGATGGTGTGGAAGGCGTCGGGGCACGTGTCGAGCTTCGCCGACCCGATGGTCGACTGCAAGAAGTGCAAGAAGCGCTATCGCGTCGACGAGATCGAGCCCGAGTACGAGACGACCGGCAAGGTGCCGACGCAGTGTCCCGATCCGAAGTGCAAGGGCGAGCTGACGGCGGCGCGCAAGTTCAACCTGATGTTCGAGACCCACGTGGGGCCCGTCGCCGATTCGGCGGCCAAGACCTATCTGCGGCCCGAGACGGCGCAGGGCATCTTCGCCAATTTCGGCAACGTGGTGAACTCGACGCGCATCAAGGTGCCCTTCGGGATCGCGCAAATCGGGAAATCATTTCGCAACGAGATCAATCCGCGCAATTTCACGTTCCGCTCGCGCGAGTTCGAGCAGATGGAGATGGAGTTCTTCTGCAAGCCGGGCAGCGACGACAAGTGGTTCGAATATTGGGTCGAAGAGCGCAAGAAGTGGTACGCGTCGCTCGGTATCAAAATGGAGAAATTGCGCTTTCGGGCGCATGAAAAAGAAAAGCTCTCCCATTATTCGAAAGCGACCACCGACGTCGAGTATCTGTTTCCCTTCGGCTGGGGCGAGCTCGAGGGCATCGCCAACCGCACCGACTTCGATCTGCGCGCGCACCAGATCGGCATGCGCTCCGTCGGAAAGTGGAAGGGCGAGGAGCTGCAGGACTTCCAGCTCGTCGAGGAAGATCCGGAGTGGTCGTCGGGCAAGCTGTCGTACTTCGACGACGAGGAGAAGCGGCGCTACATCCCGTACGTCATCGAGCCGGCGGCGGGCGCCGACCGGGCGACGCTGGCTTTTTTGTGCGACGCCTACGACGAGGACATCGCAGGCAACGAAGAGCGCGTGGTGCTGCGTCTACATCCGCGATTGGCGCCGATCAAAGCGGCGGTGCTGCCGCTGGTGAAGAAGGAAGGGATGCCCGAGCGCGCGCGCGCCATCTACGACGCGCTCAAGAAGCGCTGGCCGGTCATGTACGACGACTCGGCGGCGATCGGAAAGCGATATCGTCGGCAGGACGAGGCGGGGACGCCGATGTGCATCACCATCGACGGCGACACGCTCAAGGACGGAACGGTGACGGTGCGCGAGCGCGATTCGATGCAGCAGTCGCGTGTGGCCGAGGACGCGGTCGTGCGGCTCGTCGAGGAGCGGCTGCAGGGCTGACGTCGCGAAGTCGTCGCACGGCAATTGTGCTGACTAAACGGTTAATTAGGGCCGGCCGACCGGTCCACGCGCGCGTGATGCGGCTCCTTGACCCGCGCGTCGAAAGCATGTAACCCGGAGGCCCATGCGGAACACGGCGGTCATCGTTGGCGCAGGCCCCGGCGGGGCGGCAGCGGCCGTTCGGCTGGCGCAGCGAGGCGTCACCGGCGTGGTGCTCGTCGACAAGGATCGATTCCCGCGCGAGAAGACCTGCGGCTCGGCGTTGTCGCCCAACGGGCTCAAGATCGCCGACGAGCTCGGCATCGGCGTCGAGGTCAAGCGGCTCGGCTATCACATCCACTCGCTCAAGGTGGTCACGCCGGGCAATCGCGAGATGCACCTGACGACGGCGGAGGGCGCCGCGGTGGTGCTCTTGCGCAAGCACTTCGACAACCTGCTCGTCGAGCGGGCGCGCGCGCTCGGCGTCGAGTTCATCAGCGACTTCCGCGCCACCGAGCTCGTGCGCGACGGGCGCGGGCGCGTCGTCGGCGTGCGCGGAAAAGATCGCGAGATCCGCGCCGATTACGTCGTCGCCGCCGATGGGGCGCACTCGATCTTCTCGACCGATCCGCGGCCCAAGCGCACGATCTCGACGCTGATGGGCTGGTGGGAGGGGATGGATTTCGCCCCCGGCACCATGGAGATGATCTTCGATCGCAACTTGTCGCCGCTCTACGGCTGGATGTTCCCCGAGACCGACTCGCGCGTGAACATCGGCATCTGCATGGACGGCGAGGGGCCGGACGGGCGCAAGACCGAGCGCAACGTGCGCGACGTGTTCGCGCAGTTCCTCGACGATCACTATCGGCAGCGGCTGCAGGGGACGCGGCAGATCGGCAAGTTCAAGGGACACCCGATCTCGTACACGACGTGGATTCGCGACAACAGCGGCGACGGGATCTTGTTCCTCGGCGAGGCGGCGCGCATCACGCACAACGCGACCGGTGAGGGCATCTTCCACGCGATGCAGTCGGGGATGTTCGCGGCCGACGCGGTCGCCGACGTGGTCGCGGGGCGCGCCGGCGAGAAGAAGGCGTGGGCGCGCTATACGTGGCAATGCCGGCAGCGCTTCACGTTCGGGTTCATGATGGGGCACGTGCTCCGCGGCGCCTTGAAGACGCCGCTGTTCGACGCGATCGCGCTGGCGTACAACTCGCCGTCGGTGCGGCGGGTGGCGACGTGGGCCCTCGGATCGGCGCTGGCCGGCTCGTCGCTGAGCGAGTCGCAGCTGCCGGTGACGCAGCCCTCGCGCGACCGCGACGAGCCCTCGCCGCCGCGCGCCGTCGCCAACTGACGCCGACTACGGGCTGACCGGGCGGTCCTTGGCGGCGATGACCGCGCTGGTGGCGCGGTCGAGCTCGGGGCGCAGCGCGCGCGCGTCGTGACCGGCGAAGAGCGGCTGCGGCAGCTCGTCGAGGCGCACCAGCTGCAGCGTGCCGTCGCGTCCGACCGACGCGATCGACTTGCCGTCGGGCGCGAAGGCGACGGCGCGCACCGGGCGCTCGTGACCGCGCACGACGCGGCTCTCGCCCGAGGCGACGTCCCACAAGCGCACCGTGCGATCGTCGCCGGCCGAGACGACGATGCGGCCGTCGGGCGAGAAGACCGCGCACGGCACCGCGCCGCGATGGCCGACCAGCACGCGGCCGGCGCCGTCGGCGACGCGCCACAAGCGCACGCTGCCGTCGAGGCCGCTCGACACCAGCTCGGCGCCGTCGGGCGAGAAGGCGACCCATTTGACGCTGTTGGTGTGGCCGCGGAGCAGGCGCGGCTTGCCGCTGTCGAGATCCCAGAGCGCGACCGTGGTGTCGGCCGACGCGGAGGCGACCAACGTGCCCGTCGGCGAGAAGGCGATGTGCTGAACCAGGCCCGTGTGTCCGTGCAGCAGCTTCGAGGTGCCGGCGGCCCAATCCCAGATGCGCACGTCGCTGCCTTCGCCGACGGCGACCAGCTTGCCGTCAGGCGAGAAGGCCACCTCCCAGCTCGAGAGCGGGCCGTCGCTCTTGGTCTCCTTGCGTGCGCCGGTCGCCAGATCGACGGTGACGATCGAGCGCTCGGCGGCGGTGAAGGCGACGCGCGCGCCGTCGGGCGAGGCGGCGATCGAGGCGCGCTCGGCGCCGCCGAAGCTGGCGACGGGCTTGCCGGCCGCGTCCCACACATGGACCGTGGCGTCGAAGCTGGCGGAGACGAGCCGGCCGTCGCGCAGGAAGAGCACCGTCTCGACCTCGCCGCGCGGGCCGGTGAGCGCGCGGCAGGCGAGCGTGGCCGTGTCGCACGTTTCGACGAGGCCGCCGGCGCCGCCGACGGCGACGCGCGCGCCGTCGGGCGAAGAGGCGACCGCGTAGAGCTCGGTCTCGGGATGGCGCACCACGTGTGGCGCGCCGCCGAGCGTCCACAGCCGCACGCTCTTGTCGGCGGAGCCGGTGGCGACGAGCGTGCCGTCGGGCGAGATGTCGACGCTGGTGATCTCGGCGCTGTGGCCGATGAGCGGCACCGACTCGCCCGAGGCGACGTCCCAGACGCGCACGACGCCGTCTTCGGAGCCGGTGACGAGCCGCTTGCCGCTGGGCGAGAAGCGCGCGCTCGTGACTTGCGTGGCGTGGCCGCGCAGCGTGCGCGTGGCGCCGGTCGTCGGATCGACGAGCACCAGCGCGCCGCCGCCGAGCGCGAGCGCGACCGTGCCCTGCGACGAGAACTCGGAGACCATGAGCCCCTGCTCGGCGCGGCCGACGAACTTGTGGGCGACGCCGGTCTTCAGATCGGAGACCAGCGTGACGTCGAGCGGATCGGACGAGACCAGGCGGCGCCCGTCGGGCGAGGCGCGCACGCGCACCACCTGCGACGGATGCGTGGCGACGACGCGGACGGCGCCCGATTCGATCTCGTAGATGCGCACGTGATGATCCTGGCCGCCGACGGCGACGCGGCCGCCGGGCAGAAGGGCGATCGAGTTGGCGGGCACGCGCGCGTCGGCGAGCGGCCGCGGCGCGCCGTCGGGCAGCGACCACAGATCGACCGAGCCGTCGTCGGCGACGGCGCCGAGCCATTTTCCGTCGGGCGAAAGATGCACGCGATCGTAGCTGGCGGCGCGCCGATGCAGCGGCTTCATCGCCAGCGTGCGCGGGTTCCACAGCTCGATCGATTGGTCGACGCGCTGCACGACCAGCGCGCCGCCCGCGGTCGCGAACAGCACCTCGCGCACGCGGGCAGCGGCGCCCGAGCCGAGCGTGGCGGTGTGGCCGTCGGGCGACCACAAGCGCACGGCGCCGTCGACGCCCCAGAGCGCGAGCTGCCCGTCGGGCGAAAAGGCGGCGCGCGAGACGCCGCTCCAGACGCGTGTGGCGATGCCGCGGCTGACGGCGTCGCCGAAGATCGCCTGCGCGGCCCGCCAATCGCCGGTGTCGGGATACTGCTTGAGCCAGGCGACGGCGGCGGTGGGATCGTCGTCGAGGGATTGTTCTGCTTGCGCGAGCACGAGCTCGCTCGCGCGCTTCTCCGCTTGCGCTTGCGCGGCGCGCGCCTCGGCGCGTTCCGCGCGCGCGCTGTCGCGTTCGCGGGCGATGCGCCACACGGCGAAGCCGCCGGTCACGGCCAGCGCGGTCAAGAGCGCGACGGCGACCGACACCGCCGCGCGCCGCCGCTCGACCCAGCGGCGCGCCATCTCGAGCGCCGAATAATGGTGGGCCGAGACCAGCTGGCCCGCTTGGAAGCGCTCGAGGTCGTCGGCGAGCTCCTTGGCCGTCGGATAGCGCAGCGCCGGATCGCGCGCCATCGCCTTCTCCACGACGGTCACGAGATCGCGCGGCACGCCCGGCTCGCGTAGAAGCAGCGGCTTCGGCCCCTCGGACAGCACGCGCGCCAGCGTCTCCGCCGACGAGCCGCCCGAGTATGGCGGCGCGCCGGCGAGCAGGTGATAGAGGATGGCGCCGATGGCGTAGACGTCGGCGCGCTCGTCGACGGCCTTGCCCTCGGCCTGCTCGGGCGGCATGTACGTGGGCGTGCCGAGGACGGTGCCGACTTCGGTGGAGTCGTCGTGATAGGGCGCCATCATGGCGTCGGCGGAGACTTCGCTGCCGCTCGAGAGATCCTTGGCCAGGCCCCAGTCGATGAGCACGGTCTCGCCGAAGCTGCCGACGAGCACGTTGGCCGGCTTCAGATCGCGGTGGATGATGTGCTGGCTGTGCGCGTAGGCCATCGCCTCGGCGACGGCGATGATGTTCGGTAGCAGCGTCAGGCGATCTTCGAGCGAGCGCGCCTCTTTCATCACTTGATCGAGCGAGCGGCCCGACACCAGCTTCATGGCGTAGAACGGCTCGCCCGAGGGCCAGCGGCCGGCTTCGTAGATGGGCACGATCGCCGGATGCTGCAGCCGCGCCGTGATCAGCGCCTCGCGGATGAAGCGGCGCGCGGCCTCGGCGCCGATGCCGATGAGCTGCTTGACGGCGACCGGGCGGCCGAGCCGGCGATCGTGCGCGCGAAAGATACGGCCGAGGCCGCCGCGCGCGAACTCGTCGCGCACGTCGTAGCGCTCGGTGGGGACGAGCGGCAACACCGACGCGACCACCTTGGCGACCGCGGCGGAGGCGGCGGCGTGATCGGGCGCCTCGGTGAGCGGCGCCGTCCGGTGCGCGGCGTCGAGCGCCGGCTCGTGGTGCGTGTTGGCGCGCCCGTCGACGGCGCCGGTGATCGAAGGCGCAAGCGAAGCCAGAAGCGCGCGACATTTCGCACAGCCGTCGACGTGCCGGTGGACCTCGGCCGCCTTGGCCGGCGCCAGAGTGCCGTCGAGGAAGTCGACGATCGCTTGTTCCGACGGACAATCGGCCATGGGCGGCGTGATAGAATAACGCGAAACCGGCGCACGTTAGAAACCACGTGACCACTCCCTTGCAAGACGTGATCGATCGCGCTCGCGCCGCCTGGCCCGAGCTGGAGCTCGACGACGAGGGCTTCGCCGCGCACGCCACCCGTCACCTCGACGGCGGCGACGCGGCGGCGCTGCACGCGGGCGATCTGTGGCTCGCCTACGGCTGCAGCATCGGCGACGACGCGTCAGTCGGGGCGTTCGATCGCGAGGTGCTGTCGCAGGTGGGCCTCTTGCTCGGGCGCATGCAGCCGACGCCGCAGCTCATCGACGACACGCGGCAGGCGCTGCGCGAGAAATTGTTGGTCGCGACGCCGGGCGCGCGGCCGCGCATCGCCGAATACGCAGGACGCGGGCCGCTGGTGGCGTGGGTTCGCGTGGCGGCGGTGCGCGCGGCGCTCGACATCTTGCGCGCGGGCGGCGCGCGCGGCGGCGGCGACGTCGAGCCCGAAGATCTGGCCAACGACGCGGTCAGCCCCGAGCTCGACTATCTGAAGGAGCGCTATCGCCCGCAGTTCAAGGCGGCGTTCCAGGAGGCGCTGCGCGGGCTCGATTCGGAGCAGCGCAACGTCTTGCGCCTGCACGTCGTCGAGGGGCTCAACATCGACGAGATCGGCGCGCTCTTCAAGGTGCACCGCTCAACGGTGGCGCGCTGGATCGCGGCGGCGCGCAAGAAGGTGCTCGACGACGCGCGCAAGCGGCTGCGCTTCGAGCTCGGGATTTCGGCGGGCGAGTTCGACTCGTTGGCCGGGGTCGTGCGCAGCCAGCTCGACCTCAGCGTAGCGAAGAT
>DASXOU010000898.1:0-1709 GCA_036494045.1 Polyangia bacterium
AAGCGGATCGCGCTCGCCTTCGCCGTTACGCTGTTCGCGCTGTGTTCATCGGGCGTGGCGCGCGCTCAATCCACATTCAAGATCGCGACGCTGGCGCCGGAAGGCTCGGCCTGGATGGTCTCGTTCCACGAGTGGGCCAAGAACGTCGAAGCTGACACCGGCGGCAAGATCAAGATCAAGTTCTTCGCCGGCGGCACCGCCGGTGACGAGCGCGACGCCGTGCGCAAGATGCGCCTCGGCCAGCTCAACGGCGCCGCCGTCACCGCCATCGGACTCGGCCTCATCAACTCCGAAGTGCGCGTGCTCGAGCTGCCGATGCTGATCAACAGCTACGACGAGCTCGACTTCGTGCGCAACAAGCTCGACGCCGATCTGCGGCAGAAGTTCGTCGACAAGGGCTACGTGCTGCTCGCCTGGGGCGACGTCGGCCCGGTGCACATCTTCTCCAACGATCCGATCAGGAGCAAAGCCGACCTCGCCAAGCTCAAGCTGTGGGCGTGGGTCGACGACGCGCTGGTCAAGGCGCTCTTCACGCAGCTCGGCGTCAACGGCGTGCCGCTCGGCGTGCCCGACGTGCTGCCCTCCTTGCAGACCGGCCTCATCAACGCCTGCTACGGCTCGCCGCTGTCGACGCTGGCGCTGCAGTGGTACACGAAGGTCAAGTACATGACGTCGATGCACATCTCGCAGGCGATCGGCGCCACCGTCATCACCAAGAAGGAATTCGACAAGCTCGACGCGGCCACGCAGAAGACGCTGATGAACGACTCGCACGAGTTCGAGGTCAAGCTGCTCAAGACGCTGCGCGCCGAGAACGAGAAGGCGCTGACGTCGATGAAGAACGCGGGCCTGCAGGTGATCGAGTCGCCGCCCGAGATGGTCAAGCAGTTCTCGACGGAGGCGATGGCGATTCGTCCCAAGCTCGAGCCGTCGGTCTACTCGCACGAATTCCGCATGAAGGTCGAGAAGCTCGTCGCCGACTACCGCGCAGGCAAGAAGTAACGACGTGACGTGAGCGACGAAGCACCAAAAGGGCTGCACAAGCGCGGCGCCCTCGTTTCGGTTCGCCTCTCCACCAAAGAGACGGTCAAGCCGCATCATCACGTGCCGTCGACCTGGCCGGCGCCGGTCCGCGCCATCGCCGCGGTGTCGCGCGCGCTCGCGGTGCTCGAGGGCGTCGGCATCGGCTTGTGCCTCATCGCCGTCGTCGGGCTGGCGACGTGGCAGTTCCTCGAGCGCAACCTGACGCAGCATCACTACTGGTTCTTCCGCGTGCCGCCGTGGACGGACGGCGTCATCCGCCACTCGGTGTTCATGCTCGGCTTTCTCGGCGGCGCCTACGCGACCTACACCGGGCGCCACATCCGCATCGACGCGGTCACGCGCGTGGTCAAGGCCAAGAAGCGCATGGCGCTGCGCGTGGTGACGACGCTGGCGGCGATCGTCATCGTCGTCATCTTCACCAAGGCGGCGATCGGCTTCCGCGCCATCACGCTGCAGGAGAGCGGCGACGCGTCGACCGCCGACGAGCTGTTCACGCCGTCGCGCGGCGCGATGGTCATCGTGATCGGCTACGCGGACATCGCGCTGCACTTCTTCGTGCAGCTCGTGATCGACATCTGCTGGCTGGTGTCGCGCCAGCCGCCGCCGGCCGAGTGGATCGCCGAAGCGGCGCACGGCGCCGAGCTGCCGGCGGAAGACTCGGCGGT
>DASXOU010000899.1:0-6337 GCA_036494045.1 Polyangia bacterium
TCCGTCGTGAAGGTCGCAATGCCGCATTGCCGCGGCATGTGATTGCCGAGCAGAGCGACGGTGCGAATGGCACCTGTGGGGCCGAGCGTGTCGATGGCTTCTCCAATCGAGCGCGCGGAGTGAGAGTGCGCGCCCGATCGCCACGCCCGGCGACCGACCGACTACGAAGTGCACAGTCTACGCGGCTTAGGCGATAAGACAACCGCTCGAGGTCGCGTCCCGTCGCTGAGAGACGTTCCGAGCGGCGCGGGATCGCCATGGTACGCTTCAATCGGGCTCAACCGCGCCCTGAGCGCGGAAGGGGCCATGAGATCGCAAGGTGCGCACACTCGTCGGAATCGGAACAGCGACCGGCATCGCGGTCGGGCCCGCCCGCCTTCTCGCGGCGCGGATCGTCGTTGGTGAGCGCAGGATCGCCTTCGATCGCGTAGGCGCCGAGGTCGACCGCTTCCGAGCTGCAATGTCGACCACCGACGCGGCGATGGAGCAGATCGGCCGTGCCTCTGCGGCGCCACGCGACGTCGGGGCGGACCTGGTTGACGTTCATCGCGCCATCCTGCGCAGCGACGAGATCGCAACCGAGACGACGCGGCTCATCCGCGAGCGCAGCCTTGGCGCGGAGTGGGCCTTGCGCCTCGTCCTCGACGAGATGCGGCGAGTCTTCTCGACCATGGAGGACGAGCGGTTCCGCGCCCGCTTCGAGGACGTCGAAGCGGTGGCGGGGCGCCTGTTGCGCACGCTACTCGACGTGCCCGAGGTCGAGCACGACGAGCGGTTGTCTGGCGGCATCGCCCTCGGCGTGGAGCTGTCGCCGCTCGATGCGCTCGATCTGCACCGGCGCGGCATCGCCGGGTTCGCCACCGAGCACGGCGGCCCGACCTCGCACGGCGCCATCGTCGCGCGCGCGCTCGGTATCCCCTACGTCTTCGGTGTCGTCGGGCTGCTCGGGGCCGTGGCCGCCGGCGAGATCGTGTGTGTCGACGGGTCGCGCGGCGACGTGGTCATCGGCCCAGACGAAACGACGGTACGCGCGTTCGATCAGCGCCGCAGCCAGGCGGCCGAGCGGCGACGCGCAGTCGAAGGCGTGCAGCACGAAGCGGCCGTCACGCTCGACGGCGTGCACGTCTCGATGGGCGCGAACGTGGAGTCTGCCGACGAGGTTCACGCCGCGATTGCCGCCGGTGCGGATCATATTGGTCTCGTGCGCACCGAGCTCTTGTACCTCGACCGGCCGGCGCTGCCGACCGAGGAGGAGCAGCTCAAGGACGCGCTCGACATTCTCGCTGCGGCCGCGGGCCGGCCGGTCACGTTCCGCACGCTCGACATCGGCGGCGACAAGCTCCCCATCGGTGTGCGCATCGCGCTCGGGCCCAATCCGGCGCTCGGCGTGCGCGGCATCCGCTTCTCCCTGCGGCGGCGCGACCTCTTTCGTACGCAGCTGCGCGCGCTGTATCGGGCGGCGGCGGTCGGCTCGGTCCGCATCATGTTTCCGCTCGTCGCTTGCGTGACGGAGGTTCGCGAGGCGCGACGCGTTTGCGACGAGGTCTGTGACGAGCTCGCCGCCGAGGGCGCCGCGCACGATCGTCGCGCGCCCGTCGGTGCGATGCTCGAGACGCCGAGCGCAATCCTGACGGCCGACCACATCGCGGCGGCGTGCGACTTCGTCAGCATTGGCACCAACGATCTCATCCAATACGCGTTCGCCGCCGATCGGCAGAACTCGGAAGTCGCGTATCTCTATCGACCGCTTCACCCGTCGGTGTTGCGCGCGCTGGCACAGGTCTTCGCGATGGTGCCGGCGGGGGCAGTGTCATTGTGCGGCGACATGGCCGGAAATCCCGCGTTCACGTGGATCCTACTCGGCTTGGGTCTGCGCGCGTTTTCCATGACGGCGCAGCAGCTTCCGTTCGTGAAATCCGTGCTGAGAAAGACACGCTGCGCCGACGCCGACGAGCTGGCAAAGGAGGCGTTGCGCGCGACCAGCCACGAGGAGGTCGAAGCCCTCGTCCTCTCTCGTCTCGCCCCCCGTTTCGCGCTCGAGCTCGGCGTACCCGCCGACGATGATGCGCGCCAGTAGTCCCTCGGACCGACTACGTCGGGAGGCCCAGCCGCCGACGTAGGAGCGAATGCAATCGGGTTTTGATCGTTATCTTTTGGATCAGCGCGCGGCGAACTCGACGCCGCCACTGGAGCGGCGCGCTGGCCGGCACGCGCCTTCGGCGCAGCCTTGACCGTCGACAAGTACACCTTCCGACGGCGACGGGTTTTTAGTGGCGCGCACACCGCGTCCACGAAGTGCAGCGGCCCGTGGACGCGGAAAGCGGCGCCCTCCAGACAGCGAAACAGCGCATCGATTGGGAGTTACACCAACCCTTAGGCTAGGCACGCTCGACTTCCGGGTGCCCAGGTCGGGACCGAGAGGATGCGTGAGCACTACAGCTCAGTCGACCTGGCTGAGAAGCGCGCAGCGGTGGCGGCGGTCGTCAGCTTGGTTCCGGTCGGAAGAAGTGCGGACTCGAGTGCGGACCAAGCCCCAGAAAGCAAAACGCCCGGCGGCGAGGGATCTGCCAACTGGGCGTAGTTGCTGAAGTACTTCTGGAGCGGGAGACGGGACTTGAACCCGCGACGTCCACCTTGGCAAGGTGGCACTCTACCACTGAGTTACTCCCGCGAATTGTCAGTGAACTGCTTGGAACGAGCCGAATTTCTAGTCCGGCTCTCCTTGGCTGTCAAGCCCTCTCGGTCGGTCGCGCCACTTTTCCACGGCGCGTCCTAGGGACTGCAGTTGTTGTTCAAGTAGACCGTGGCGTTGTTGGCGTTGCCATAGACGCCGACGAAATCGAGGAACGAGTCACCGTTGAAATCGGCAGCCGTCACCATGCCTGCTCCGACGATCGAGTAGTCGTAGGCCGCAGTGAAGGTCCCATCGCCATTGCCCTCGAGCAGGCTGACGCTCTTGCTGGTGAAGCCTTCGACGAGGACATCGAGCTTCGAGTCTGCGTCGAAGTCGCCGATCACGAGCGGCCACGGACCCATTCCGACCGCGTACGCCACTTGCGGCTCGAACGTGCCATCGCCGTTGCCCAACAGGATGCTGACAGTGCCGGCAGCAGAGTTGTTGTAATTCGCCACAGCGAGATCGAGCTTGTGGTCGCCGTTGAAATCCGCGGTGCCGATGCCTGTGGGATACGGACCGGTCGCATATGTGACCGCTGGTTGGAACGTGCCGTCACCGTTACCGAGCAGTACCGCAACGTCGTTGCTGCCCTGATTGGAAACGGCGAGGTCGAGCTTCGAGTCGCCGTTGAAATCACCGCTCGTCATCGCGTACGGGCTCGTGCCGCTTGCGAATGCGGTTCCCGAGCCAAACGTACCATCGCCGTTTCCCGGTAGCATGATTATTTCGCCATAATCGGGACTGACCAAGATGATATCGACGGCAGAGTCGGCGTTGAACTTGCCCGTCAGCATCGCAACCGTCTGAACATTGTTCGGCGTCGGCGAGCTAATCGCCGTTGCAAACGTCCCATCTCCATTTCCGGGGAAGAATCTGATGTCGTAACTAACGACATCAGCGACGGCGAAATCGAGCTTCATATCCCCATTGAAATCGGCGAGCGCGAGCGGCTCCGGAACGGAACCGGTTGAATAGTTGACGCCGGGCATGAACGTGCCGTCGCCATTTCCAAGTAAGACGATCGCGCTGTTACTCTGGCCGTCGGTGGCGACCAAATCGAGCTTGTTGTCGCCATTGAAATCGCCCGCGGCGATCGATTCGGGCGTGCTTCCGACGTCATATGTCATGCCGGTTTGGAATCGCGACGCCAGACACATCGATCCACAGTGTAAATACCCCGCGGAGCATTCTCCGAGCGGTACGCAAGTGCCATCGCCGCCGTCGTGGCCGACAGAGCATGCTCCGAGTGGTACGCACGAACCGTCACCTCCGTCGTGATATCCCGTCGAGCAGCTGCCGGTCGTTTGACAGACACCGTCGCCGCCATCGTGATATCCGGTCGAGCAGGAGTCTACGGCTACGCAGTTTCCGTCGCCGCCATCGTGGTAGCCCGGCGAGCAGGAGCCATCGGCGACGCATATTCCGTCGCCACCGTCGTGGTACTTGATGGAGCACGCGTGGTCTACCGTATTGGGTATTCCGTTTCCGTCACTATCCCAAACGCGATTCAAGTCTGGTACTGACGCGCTGGAATGGATGCTGGCGAGCCGTTGCTGAAGCAGATCCATGATGGTCTGCGGATCGACGTTCTCCTGGGTTGCGACGATCTGCTGCACGAATCCCGCGTCGATGAGGCCGCTCTCGGCGGACGACGACGAGACGACATTGATGAGCTCCTGAAGCGTCGCGTCCGGCGAGGCTCCATTTGCGGTGTCGGAAGCAATCTGCGCGAAAATCGCGCTAACCGCGAAGAGGTAAGCGTTGGCATCGTCATCACCGCCCACGATATTCATTTGGACGCCGGAAGCGTGCGGGTCAAACGCAGCGCCGCCAATTCCTAGACCGGTGCGGAGCTCCGTTTCCGCCTGCGCTTCGGCGCTGTCGAGCGTCAGGCTCGGGTCTGCTGCCGTCAATTGCTTCACGCGGTCGTACGTCAGGTGCGTGATCATGTTGACGTAGACGTTTTGCGTCGGTGCACCACCGACGTCATAGAGCGCACGCAGCGTCAGCTGAGCGCTCGAGAGCTTGCCGGTCACTTCGTTGTAGTAGAAGCCGTTGCCCTCGATTGCGACGAAGCCCTGCCCGGCAATCGAGATGTCGAAGTCACCGAGATCGTCGGTTGTCTGAGTAAGGAAAACCTGGCCGGTCGGATTCGCCGTTCGGTCGACAGTTGAAATCGAGATCGAAGAGCCGAGTACGAAGGGTCCCTTTTGAACTGCGCCATCGAGGTGGACCGCATGGTCGCCGCAACCGATGAGCAGCGCGCAACAGAACAGCGTCGAAAGATTGCGCAATCATGCCCCCGACGGCGAGTGTATCACGGCGGCCGTTTCGACCGCCTCGAGCTACTGGATATCGGGCTCTGCGCGTGGTACCGCCTCGTCATGCGCGAGATCGTCCCCGGCATCCACACCTGGACCGCGTATTCGGCGCGCTTCGGTTACGACTTCAACGGCTTTCTCGTACGCCGCCCCGACGGTGGCGCCATCGTCGTCGACCCTGTCGAGCCGAGCGCCGACGACCTCGCCGTCCTCGCCGCCGCCGGCGTCGCGCGCATCGTCCTCACCAACCGCAACCACTATCGCGCCGCCGCGCGCCTCCGCGAAGTCACCGGCGCGCGCGTCGCCGCGCATCCCGCCGACGCCGTGTTCGTCCGCGATCACGGCGTCGCCGTCGACGAAACGCTTGCGCACGGCGATCGTGTCGGCCCCTTCGACGTCGTCGCCGCCGCCGGCAAGTCGCCCGGCGAGATCGCGCTGCACTGGCCCGACAAGCGCATCCTCCTCGTCGGCGACGCCTGCGTCGGCACGCCGCCGGGCGGCCTCAGCCTGCTGCCGCCCGCGGTCATCGACGACCCCGACGAGCTGCGCCGCTCGCTCCGACGCATCGCCGCCGAGCTCGACTTCGACGCGCTGCTCTGCGCCGACGGTGAATCGATCCTGCGCGGCGGCCGCGCCGCGCTGCAGCGGCTCGTCGCCACCTTCGATGGTTCCTCGCCCACGCCGGTGGCGATGCCGCGCCAACCGTGAGCCGCGCGCACCACCATATTAATGATAGCGGCGACCTTGCCGCGCTCGCGGGGCGCATCGTCGCCTGCCGCCGCTGCGATCGGCTCGTCGGCCACTGCCGCGCCATCGGCCGCGAAAAACGCGCGGCCTACGCCGCCGACACCTATTGGGCGCGTCCCGTCCCCGGCTTCGGCGATCCGTCGGCGCGCCTCGTCGTCGTCGGCCTCGCGCCGGGCGCGCACGGCGCCAACCGCACCGGCCGCGTCTTCACCGGCGATCGCTCCGGCGAATGGCTCTACCGCGCGCTGCATCGCGCCGGCTTCGCCAACCAGCCGTCCTCGACGGCGCGCGACGACGGCCTCATCCTCGCCGACGCCTGGGTCACCGTCTGCGTCCGCTGCGCGCCGCCCGACAACAAGCCGACGCCCGACGAGCGCGACGCCTGCCTGCCGTTTTTCCGCGATGAGCTCGCGCTTCTCACTCGCGCGCGCGTGCTCGTCTGCCTCGGCGCCTTCGCCTGGGACGGCGTTCTGCGCACGCTCGCTTCAACGTCGCCACGTCCGAAGTTCGCGCACGCCGCCGAAGCCGCCGTCGGACGCTACGCGCTCGTCGGCTCGTACCATCCGTCGCAGCAGAACACCTTCACCGGCCG
>DASXOU010000900.1:0-7180 GCA_036494045.1 Polyangia bacterium
ATCGATCGTCGGCTTCTTGATCCCCGCCAACTGCAGAAGGCCGACGATCCACCCTTTGAGCGTCGCGCACATCGCTTCGTCGACGACGCCGAGCTCGTGCAGCACCGCGCGCGCGCCATTGTTGCCGAGCCGCTTCGACTCCCAGCGCCCGCTGGTGTGGAAGTTGGGCCACAGCTTCATCGCCTTCTCGATCACCCACGGCGGCGTCACCAGCTTGAGCAGCACCTTGTGCACGGTGCGCATGTCCTGCTGCGCCGCCCAGGTGCCGCGCTCGGTCACGAGCCCGAGATCGCCGCGCCCGAGCTCGGTGTCCATCGCGCGCAAGAGCCGCGGAAACGGCGCCAGCGGATACCACTGAATCGCCAGCGGCGAGCTTCCGAGCAGCGTCCGGTCTTCGTTCGGCAGCCGCGCCATCACGCGATCCCTCGCCGCCGCCCCGTAGTTTGCCTCGATGAATGCGATCGTCGAGAGGTACGCGCTGCCCTTGAGCTGTGCCTCGGGCATCAGCTCGATGTTATCACGTCTGCGATCACGTCGGCGAGCGCGCGCGGCTCTTCCCTCGCGATCATGTGCCCCGCGCCCTCGATGGTGACGGTGCGCAGCGACGGCATCGCGGCGGCCAGCTTGGCCCCCACGCGCGCGAAGAACGGCGACGAGCGCGCGCCCAGGATCAGCGTCGTCGGACAGGCGATGGCGCCCAGGCGCGCCGGCGTGAGCGACTCGCCGGTGCCGGCGCGCAATTCGGCGAGCACGTCATCGGCGTGCGCGAGCAGGCGCTCCCGGCGCGCCTCGTCGAGCGCGTCGAAGCCGTTGCCGCCGCTGCGATCGCGCGTGACGTTGCGGAAGAACGCCGCCGCCGCCTGGCGCGGACGCTTGCGCGCCGCGTGCCACAGGACGCCGATCATCCCGAGCGTCATGCGCAGGTCGCCCTCTTTGCGCGCCCACAGCGGCGGCTCGACCAGCACGAGCGCGCGCACCCGCGACGGATGCTGCGCCGCCAGCTCGAGCGCGACGATGCCGCCCGCCGACGCGCCGACCACGATCGCCGCCTCGCCCGGCGCGCGCTCGTCGAGGATCGCGCGCGCGTCTTCGGCGTGCGCCGCGTGCGGCCGCCCGAAGCCGCGCCGGTCGTACGCGATCACGCGCGCGCGCTCGGCCAAGAACGGCGTCACCCGATCCCACGACGCCGCGTCGCCGCCGGTGCCGTGGATGAAGAGCAGCGGAACCATCGGCGCCCATCGTATGCTGCGCGCATGCAGAAAGCGCCATGGAAGGTGCTGCCGCACGGCCCCATCGAAGCGGTCAGCGATCGCCTTCGCACCGTCGAGGGCGCGCTGCCGGGCATGCCGCTCAAGCGCACCATGGCGGTGGTTCGCCTCGACGACGGCGGCCTCGTCGTTCACAGCGCCATCGCGCTCGATCCGTCGACGCAGAAGGAGCTCGAGGCGTGGGGCACGCCGCGCATCTTGATCGTGCCCAATGCGTGGCATCGACTCGACGCGCCCGCGTACAAGACGCGCTATCCCGAGATCAAGATCTATTGCCCCGAAGGCGCCAAGAAGCGCGTCGCCAAGTTGGTGCCCATCGACGGCGGCTACGACGCGCTGCCGCCGATGCCGCCGCTCGCCGTGCGCTACCTCGACGGCGTCAAAAAGCGCGAAGGCTACCTCGAGCTCGCCGACGACGCGGGCACCACGCTCATCTTCAACGACGCCGTGTTCAACCAGCCGCACCTGCCCGGCTTCTTCGGCGTCGTCTACAGGACCATCGGCTCGTCGGGCGGTCCGCGCGTCACGCCGCTCATCAAGCTGGCGATGGTGAAGGACGAGCGCGCCCTGCGCGCGCAGCTGGAGAAGCTGGCCGACACGCCGCGCCTGCGCCGCGTGGTGATGGCGCACGGCACGCGCGTCGACGACGATGCGGCCGCGTACCTGCGTCAGGTCGCCGCGACGCTCTGAAGCGCCTTGCGCGCGCGCGTCGCGTAGTACGCCTCGCCGAGCTTGGCCGCCTCCTCGAGGCAAACGCGCCGCCGCGGCTCGTCGCCGCGCTTGCCCGCGAGCTCGGCGCGCCACCACCAGACCTCCGAGCGGTTGGGCGCGTCGTCGCAGGCGCGCTCGGTCGAGTCGAGCAGCGCCGCGGCGTCGTCGAAGCGCTCGGCGGCGATGGCGACGATGGCGCGGCTCCCGTTCAAAAAGAGCTGGCTCAGTCGATCGTCGGGATCGGCGAGCGACGCCAGATCGTCGAGCGTGTCGAGCGCGTCGTCGCCGCGGCCGGCGAGCGCGAGCGCGTAGCCGCGCAGGCCGAGCCAATGCAAGAGCAGCGGCTGATCGAGCTTGCGCGTGTCGATACCGTCGAGCACCTCGATCGCTTCGTCGACGCGCTCGGCGTTGACCAGCTCCTGCGCGTGCACGAGCGGCGCGTAACGCGCGCGCGCCGCATGCACGCGGAAGTTGCGCGACAAAAAAAGCGCGGCGCATGCCGCCACCAGGATGCCCGTCAACACAGCATCATTAATATAACGTGCGCAGCCATTTCAGCACGCCGGCCTCGACGTCGTCGCTGCGGCCGAGCGCGCCGCCCAGGCTGCCGTCGAGATAGGCGTCAATCACCTTCGGATGCACGTAACATTTGCGGCACACCGCCTTGGTGTTGCCGAGGCGCGCCGCCACTTCTTCGATGCAGCGCGCGACTTGCCGCTTCGACGGCCGCGCGCCGTCGCGGCTGGCCGCGCACAGCGCCGCGGCGGCGAGCACCGTGCCGTTCCAGGTGCGAAAATCCTTGGCTGTGATCTCCTGCCCGGTCACCTCGCGCAGGTAGTCGTTGACGTCTTGCGAGTCGATGGCGCGGCGCGCGCCGTCGTCGTCGAGATATTGGAACAGCTCGTGTCCGGGCAGATCCTGGCAGCGGCGGATGATGCGTGCCAGCCGCCGATCGTGCAGCGAGACCGCGCGGCGCACGCCGCTCTTGCCGCGGAACTCGAAGCGCAGCTCGGCGCCGTCGACGTCGACATGGCGATCGCGCAGCGTCGTCAGGCCATAGGAGTGGTTCGTGCGCGCGTACTCCTCGTTGCCGACGCGGATGAGCGTGGTCTCGAGGAGGCGCACCACGGTGGCCAGGATCTTCTCGCGCGGCAATCCGGGACGGCCGAGATCCTCGTCGACGCGCGCGCGGATCTTGGGCAGCGCCAGGCCGAACAAGATCATCTTGTCGTACTTGGTCTCGTCGCGCTTTTCGCGCCAGCGCGCGTGATAGCGATACTGCTTGCGGCCGCGCGCGTCGCGTCCGGTCGCCTGCATGTGCCCGTTCGGTGAGGCGCAGATCCATACGCCGCGCCAGGCCGGCGGAATCACGAGCGCGGCGATGCGCGCCAGCGTCTTTTTGTCGCGCACGGCGTGGCCGCGCTCGTCGACGTAGCGGAACCCTTTGCCCGCGCGGATGCGGCGGATCCCGGGCACGTCGTCGCCGATCCAGCGCAAACCGGCTTCGGCGGCGGCTTCTAGCGGATCGAGAATGATCTGTCGGCGAACCGCGACCACGGTGATCGCTGGAGCAAGCCGCGCGCCGAGCGACGAGCGTCTCAGCCGGCGGCGTTCGACGCGTTCGGCGGCCGTCGCCCGCGCGGCGGCTTGCGCGACGGCACCGGCGGCTGCCCGGCGACGAACCGATAGCGCCGCGGCTTGGGCGACAGCGGCGGCAGCGCCTTGGCCAGCGCGTGATACGCCGCGCGCGACACATGCCGCCGCCCGCGCACCAGCTCGTGCCAGATGGCGAGCTCGTCGTCGTCCGAACGCGCGACCTCCACGAGATCGAAGCGCGCCTGCGCGTCGCGGCTGCGCGCGCCGAACGGCTCGACGGACGGCAGCTTCGCGCGCTCGCGAAACACGCCCGGCCCGAACTTCGCGTAGTGCAACACGGTGTGCGCCGTCGACAGCGAGCCGGCCCACGGATAGCGCTTGAGCCGCCAGCCCGCCGACAAGCGATCGAGCGCCGCGTCGAGCTTGCCGCCGTCGCCGCCGCGCTTGGACGCGCGCTGCTCCTCGTAGAACAGACCGGTGCCGAGGAGATCGCCGTCGAGCTGCCAGGTCTCGCGGATGCCGAAGCGCGCCGGCTCCTGGGCGACGAGCGCGCCGTGCGTGAGATCGAACTCGCCGACGATGTAGAGCGCGACCTCGGCGCGTAGTTCCTCGAGGAAGCGCAGCGTGTCCATCGCCTCGGCGTAGGTCTCCGTCGGAAAATCGGTGAAGCACATGGCCTCGACCGCGAGCCCGGCGCCGGCGAGATGCGCGATGGTGTCGCGCACCGTCGAGACCGGCGCGCCCTTGTCGATCATCGCCAGCACGCGCGGATTGGCCGATTCGACGCCGAGCGCGCAGGCCACGCCGCCGCCGTCGGCGAGCGCGCGCGCCCGCTCCGCCGTCAGGTACTTCTCGGGCTTCAGGTCGGTCGCCCACTTGAGGTCGAGCCCGCGCCGCGAGATCTCCTGCGCGATCTTGAGCAGCGTCTTGGGCGCCACCGAATCCTGCGACAGGTAGAACGTGCGCGTCCCGTATTTGTCGGCGAGCGCGCTCAGATGATCGACGGTGCGCTCGGCGCCGCGCTCGCGATAGCTGGCCGTACCCGTCTCGGCGAGCCCGTAGTGGCAGAAGGTGCACTTGCCCCAATAGCAGCCGCGCGTCGGATCGTACGGCAGCGTCAGCGACGGCGAGAAGTACATGTCGAGCGGTAGCCCGTCGAAGTCGGGCGCCGGCAGCGCGCGCAGATCTTCGGCGCCTTCGCCCGGCGCCCATTTGGCGCCGAGGAGCGGATCGCGATGCACCACGTTGGGCAGCCCGCGCAGCTCGCGTTTCTCGTCGAGCGCGCGGCACAAGCCGAGCAGCGCATGCTCGCCCTCGAACACCACGGCGCTGTCGAACGGCCCGAGCGCGCGCGCGAGATCGTGGCCGCGCAGCCGAATGAACAGCTGCGTGATCCCCGGCCCGCCGCAGGTCAGGTGCACCTCGGGCAAGAGGCGCTTGAGCTTGAGCGCGAACGCGTAGGCCGGCTGCAGCTGCCCGGGAAAGCAGACGCTGATGCCGACGGCGTCGACACGCGCCTCGCGCAACCGCGGTGCCAGCGTGTTGCAGATGTAGTCGTCGAAGGGATCGCGCTCGGCGCGCGCGTCGTCGGCGATCTCGTCGGGCGTGGTCAGCGCGAACGGCGTGCGATAGCCCGAGAAGCTCAAGTCGAGCGGCGCGTACGCCGCCGACACGAGCCGCAGCGCCGACTCGATGGTCTCGACCGCGCGCTCGTAGTCCTCGGCGACGAAGAAGCGCGCCGGATCTTTGAGGACCGCGCGCGCCTCGTCGATCCCCGCCGGCGCCGCCTGCGCGTCGCCGCGCGCGCGCCACAATTGCAGGTAAGCGCGCCGCGCGACATGGTCGAGGCTCGCCCGCCGCTCGAGCTTGCCGAGCCGCGCCTCGACCCGCTCCGCGCACGCCGTCAGCCGCGCCGGCCGCAGGAGCTGATCGTAGGCCTCGACGTTGGCGTCGACCGGCAGCACCTCGACGCCGTGAGCCCGCAAAAACCCTGTGAGCATCGGCACCGCCAGGTATGGAGCGGTCGGGTCACAGGTCGGGGGGTAGACGAGCGCGATCTTCACACTTCACCTACAGGCGAATTGCGTTAGCATACACGGTCGTGAAGGCGAAGCACCTGATTCCGAACGCGGTGACGTTGGCCAACATCGCGCTCGGCTTTCTCGGCATCGTAGCCGCAGCGCGCGGCCAGTTCGAGCGCGCGGTGCTGTTTCTCTTTTGCGCGGCGCTGTGCGACCTCGCCGACGGCAAGCTGGCGCGCGCGCTCGACGCCACCAGCAAGTTCGGCATGGAGCTCGACTCCCTGTCGGACATGGTGTCGTTCGGCATCGCGCCGGCGGTGCTGGTCTATCTCGCGGTGCTGACGCCGCTCGGCACCCTCGGCCTCGGCATCGCGATGGTCTATCCCTTGTGCGGCGCGATTCGGCTGGCGCGCTTCAACTCCGACTCGAGCGGCATCGGCAAGGTCACGTTCCTCGGCTGCCCGATTCCGATCGCCGCCAGCTACTTGTGGTCGATGGTGCTGGTGCGCGACTCGCTCAGCGTCTGGCTCATCGCCGGCGGCACGCTGGTGATGGCGGGCGCGATGGTCTCGACGCTGAAGGTGCCGAAGTTCCGCAAGGGCGAGGGGCTGCCGACGTGGACGATGTTCATCGGGCTGGCGGCGTTCATCGCTTTTCTGGCGCGGCCGTCGGCGCTGACGTGGCACATCTGGAACGGCTGGAACGTGGCGCTCATCGTCGCCAACTACATCCAGCTCGCGCGCAAGGGTCACTTGCAAGCGGCGCGAAAAGAGCGACACTTGAAGGCGGCGGCGTAGCGTCGCCGGCGAGGCGCGCGATGAAGCTCCCCGGCTTCCACTTTCGCGAGACGATGAGCGGCACCTATCGGCGCGACGACGGCGTCGAGCGCGCGATGCACTTCTCAGTGACCGCGCGCGCCGGCTCGCTCTTGTCGCACTTGCGCGATCGCAAGGCGCGGCTCGAAGGCGAAGTGACGATGGAGGGCTTCGCCAGCGCGCGCCCGCTCGAGGGCGAGATCACGATCGACCCAATCCTCGGCGGCCTGATCCGCTACGAGTTCAGCTTCGCCGCCGACGACGGCGTGCGCTACCGCTTCGTCGGCCAAAAGGACGTGACGCTGCGCGATCCCGTCGGCTCCATGACCGAGCTCCCCGGCCAGGTCCTAGCGCTCGACGGCAAACAAGTCGCCACCGCGCACCTCACCTTCGCCAAAAAGGACCTCCCGTCCTTCCTCGGCACCTGGCGCCTCGACTTCTAGCGCCGCGCGGTTTTCACACGCGCATGACGGGCCCGCGATAGGTCGTGTTCGTCTGACCTGTCGCTGCGACCTGCGCCAGCCGCCGTTTCAGCTCGACGAGAAAGTCCGGCCCACTCCAGTCGTCGCCGGCGAACTCGGTCCCCGCCTGCGCCATGAAGCTCGCGACCACATTCCCGTCTTCGTAAACCGTGATGACGTAGTAGCAGTATTCGTTGCGCTGATCGTGGCCACGTGAAGGACATCGCTTGCTCCCGCAAACCACGAGCCTCAGCCGATGCGACGTCCGCTCTGGTGATCGGCGAGCGCCAACGTCACGCGCTCGCCGC
>DASXOU010000901.1:0-3553 GCA_036494045.1 Polyangia bacterium
CGCGGCGCGGCTGGGTCTCGTGGCGCTCGCCGATCGCGCGCGCGCTCACCGGCAGGCGCGTCGGCGAGGCGGCCACGGCGCACACGCCCGCCGGCGACGAGGAGCTGGTCGTCGTCGCCATCGACTACGAAGCGTAGCTACTGCAGAAAGGCGCCGAAGCGCGCGGCGGCGGCGGCGACGCACGCGGGCAAGGATGGCGGCGAAGGCAGCGGGCGATCGTCAACGTCGGTGACGCGCGCGAGCGCGAGCTTCTTGTTGGCGCCGGCGCGCAGCCAGTAGCGCGCGCCGCCGGCGACGACGTAGAGCTCGGGGCGCTCGGACCAGAACGCCTTGGGCGTCACCAGCGCGCAGTCGGCGTCGGCGGCCGGCGCGCCGAGGAGCGAGCGCCCGCTCGAAAACTGCGCGGCCGCGATCGGCGGCGACGGCTTCAGATAATCGATCAGCGTCGGCATGACGTCGGCGTGGCGCGAGGTCTCGACCGCGGGCGCCGCCGCGCCGGGCAAGCAGGCGATGAGCGGGACCTCGATGGCCGCCGGATCGGTCGGCGCGCCAACGTGGCCCCAGGCGCCGTGCTCCCAGAATGCCTCGCCGTGATCGCCGACGACGACGACGGCGAGCGTGCCGGCGGCGAGCGCGGCCGCCCGCTCCTCGAGGAGCGCGCCGACGGCATCGTCGACGAAACGTACGCTGTTGCGATAGCGCCGCTGCATCGGCGCGCGCAGGGCGGGCGGCACGTCGGCGACGGCGACGCCGATCTTCTGCAGCCAATCGTCGTCGAGCGCCGGGGTTTCGACGGCGAAGCGCGGCGGATACGAGTAATCGACGTGCGTGGCGTCGAAGAAGAGAAAGAGGAACGACGGCGTGCGCGCGTCGAACGTGGCGTAAAAGCGGCGCGCCCACGCGGCGAGCGCGACGTCGCGCTGCCAGCCGGTGCGGCCATCGGGCTCGGCGTACGGATCGAATTGCCGCAGCATGAAGTCCGACTGCGCCCAGTGGCGCAGCGTCGATGCCGAGGCGCCGGCGACGCGATAGCCGTTGGCGCGCAGGAGCGCGAGCGGGAACGAGTCGACCACGCCGCCGGCGAACGGCGCGAGGTCGTAGCCGTCGAGGCCATAGAGCAGCGAGAAGATTGCGAGCTCTGTGACGTGGCTCGACGAATAGTGATGCGCCGGCCGGATGCAGCCGTGCGCGCGCGCGAACGCGTCGAGCCGCGGCATCAGCGTCGGGCCGAGCGCGTCGGCGCGCAGCGACTCGACGACGACGAAGAGAATGCTCGGCGTGCGTCCGAGGCGCGGCATGCCGCCGACGCGCGGATAGGCGCGCGTGAACATCGGCGCCGGTGGCGCGTGGCGAAACACGAGATCGTGCGCGGGCACCAGGCCCACGATGCTGGTCGGCGACGCGGCCAGGCTCGCGATCGCGCCGCGCCCGGCGAGCGCCACGGTCGCCGACGCAGCGAGCGTCGCCCACACGACGAAACGAGCGCGCCGCGTCGTTTTCGCCGACGCGCGCGTCGCCAGCCGCGCGCAGGCAACATAGAGCGCCGCTTCGATCACGACGACGAGCGCGAACCAAAGCGCGAGCCGCCACCACAACGGCGGACCGAGCGCGAGCTGGCGCTTGAACTCGGCGTTGGCGAGCGCCTCGCGCACCGCCGCGCCCCAGGCGTGCACGCCGCCCAAGGTGTACAGCCGGGCGTCGACGAACGCGGCCAGATCGATCGCCGCGCACGCGACGACGACCAGCGCCGCCGGCAGCACGCGCGCCGCCGCCGTCAGCAACAACGCGCCGGCGAGCGCCGCGGCGAGCGCGTAGGCGGCGACCAGCGCGAAGTCTCCCGGCGCGACGAAGCGTTCGTGCGCGCGTAAGAACGAATGTGCGAGGAAGACGAAGAGAGCGGCGCCGGCGACGGCGCGCGCGACGAGAAAGGCGCGCGTCAGCTAGCCTTCTTGGTGTCCTTGATGAGCTGCGGCCGCTCGCGGAGCACGACCACCTCGCGCGTGACCACGCACTCCTGCACGCCGGTCAAGGAAGGGATCTCGTACATCACGTCGAGCATCACTTCCTCGACGATGGCGCGCAGGCCGCGCGCGCCACTCTTGCGGCGATGCGCCTCTTCGGCGATCGCGCGCAGCGCATCCTCGGTGAACGAGAGCTTGACGCCCTCGAGCTCGAAGAGGCGCTGATACTGCTTGGCGAGCGCGTTCTTCGGCTGCCACAGGACCTTGGTGAGCGCGTCGACGTCGAGCGCGTCGCACGACACGAGGATCGGCAAGCGTCCCATGAACTCGGGAATCATGCCGTACTTGATGAGGTCCTCGGTGCGCGAGAGCGCGCGCAGCTCGTCCTTGTCGATGTCGTTCTTCGCCGACAGCGTGGCGCCGAAGCCGAGACCCTGCTGTCCAACGCGGCGGCGCACGATGTCCTCGAGCCCGTTGAACGCGCCGGTGCAGACGAACAGGATGTTCGTGGTGTCGACCTGGATCAGCTCCTGCTGCGGGCGATTGCGCGCGCCGTCGGGCGTGATGGTCGCGTGCTTGCCTTCGAGGATCTTGAGCAGCGCCTGCTGCACGCCTTCGCCCGAGACGTCGCGAGTGACCGACGGACCGCCGCCCTTGCGCGCGATCTTGTCGATCTCGTCGATGCAGACGATGCCGCGTTGGGTCTTGTCGATGTCGCCGCCGGCGTTGCGATAGAGCGCCTTGATCACGCTCTCGACGTCTTCACCGACGTAGCCCGCTTCGGTGAGCGTGGTGGCGTCGGCGATGGCGAACGGCACGTCGAGCTTCTTGGCAAGCGTCTGCGCGAGCAGCGTCTTGCCGCAGCCCGTGGGGCCGAGCAGGAGCACGTTGCCCTTCTGCACTTCGACTTCGCCGGCCTTGCCTTGCTGCTTCTGGCCGACGCGCTTGTAGTGGTTGTAGACGGCGACGCTGAGCGCCTTCTTGGCGCGCGTCTGACCGATGCAGTACTTGTCGAGCTCCTCGGCGATCTCTTTCGGACGAGGATACTTCGGCCGCTCCTGCGCTTCTTCCTTCGCGATGATGTCGTTGCACAGCGCCACGCATTCGTCGCAGATGAAGACGCGCGGCCCCGAGATCAGCTTCCGGACCTCGCGGCGGCGCTTGCCGCAGAAGGAGCAGTGGAAGTCATCCATCACGATCATTCTTCCACAACAAGAGCGAGCGTGCCAGCGCAACTTTCGTCACGAGGTTCGCCCAACTGAAAGTATAGTGCGCTCGTGAAGGTGCTGCTGATTACGTTGGAGCCCGAACGCGCTGCGTCGGAGCCGGAGTCGCCCGCCGCGGCGCTCCGCGATCTCGGCTGCGATGTTCGCTCATTCGGTTTCGATCTCGGCTTCGACGAAGACGATCTCACCAAAGACCCGCCACAAGTCCTCGTGCTCGATGCGCGCGAGCGGCTCGAGATGGCCTATTCGACCCTCAAGACACTGCGCGACCTGCCGCCCTTGCAAGGCACGCCGGTGGTCGTCGCGGTCACGACGCAGCGCTTGTCGTCGCTCGATTTTCGCGCCGGCGATGATTTCATTCTAGTG
>DASXOU010000902.1:0-19790 GCA_036494045.1 Polyangia bacterium
GGGGGGGGTTGTGGGGGGGTTGTGGGGGGGTTGGTGGTGGGTGTGTGGGTGTGGGGGGGGTGGGGGGTGGGTGGGTCGCTGCGGGCGTGCGCCGCGATCTGCCTCGGAGATGCGGCCTCGCCTCTGCCCCATCGCCGGAAAAGACAGCAGAGCGCGGCAGAAAATCGCGCGCGTCGCAAAAGACGCATTCACAGTGACTCAAGCGTGAGTTACGGTGCCTTCCCGTCGAGGAGGGCACCATGTGGCGCGCATTCGCCGTGCTGTTGCTGTCGAGCCCCGCCTTCGCGCTGACCCAGCCGAACGGCACCGCGATCCCGTCGCCGCCCGGCTGCAGCGGCAACGCGCCGACCGGCCTCGGCGCCATCTTCGCGTGTCAGTGCACCACGCCCGGCGTCTGCAACATCGGCGCGGCCTGTCCCGGCGGCGCCACCATGTGCGACGACGGCAAGCACGCCACCTGCGAGACCACAATGTGGCATGCGCCCAACGACAACAGCTGCATCCCGTCGCTGCTCTCGGGCCTCGATCCCGTCGCCGACGCGCAGACCACGCCGGAGACGTTCCACCCGACCTGCGCGCTCACCTTCACCGTCGCCAGCCGCGGCGGCGCGCGCTTCGAGAGCGTCTTCGGTTGGTACAACGTCACCGGCGCCGCGCCGGCGACGAGCGATCTGCACGTCATGCTCGACTGCAACGCGCAAGCGGGCGCGTCGGTCGTGCTCGACGTGCGCAACGACCCCGCGTACAACGGCGGCGACATCGGCTTCTTCCTCGTCACGCCCGAGGATCACACGACCGCCGGCGCCTGCGCGGGCGGCGACTGCTGCGCGACGGTGGCGCGCTTCGCCGGCGGCATCGGCTACGCCTATTATTCCGAGCGCGCCTTCAACCCCGACGGCGGCGGCGCCACGCCGTACATCCATCTTCTGACGTATCTCTCGAAGCTGGCGGCGCGGAAGTTCTACTTCGCGTGGGAAGACACGTTCAAGACCACGTCCGCGGACTTCACGAACCCGGTCATGTCCGTCGATGGCGTGGAGTGCGGCGGCGCCGGCGTCGCCTGCGACACCGGTCAGAAGGGCGTGTGCGCCGGCGGCGTCACCACGTGCGACAACGGCGTGCTCGGCTGCACGCCGCTCGGCGCCGGCGCGCCCGAGCGCTGCGACGGCCTCGACAACGACTGCGACGGCGTCGTCGACAACGGCGCCGTCTGCGACAATCCCGAGGAGGTCTGCGTCAACGGCGAGTGCGTGCCGCGCTGCACGCTCGGCCAGGAGTTCGCCTGCAGCGACGGTCTCGAGTGCGACCAGACGCGCGGCGTGTGCCTCGATCCGCTGTGCGCGGGCGTGACCTGCCCGCCCGACGAGACCTGCCGGCTCGGCGCCTGCGGCACCGCATGCGACGGCATCGTCTGCCCGCACGGCATCGCCTGCCGTGACGGCGCCTGCGTCGATCCGTGCGCCGGCGTCGCGTGCGGCGCGGGGCTGGTGTGCGTCGGCGGATTGTGTTTGCCGGGGTGCAACGCCTGTGGCGGCGTCACCTGCACGGCGCCGCTCGCGTGCGACGCAGCAACGGGAGCGTGTGAAGATCCGTCGTGCCCGAATGGGTGTCCGGCGGGGGAATATTGCGACGCGGGGACGTGCGTGGATGCGTGCATGGGGGCGGTTTGTCCGCCGAAGCATGAGTGCGTGATGGGGCAGTGTGTGCCGGATTCGGTGCCGAGCGGGGCGGGGAATCCCGATGCAGGATCGGGATCGGGATCGGGATCGGGCAGCGGCGGAAATGGAAACGGCGTTGGGACTAGTGGCGGTTGTGGATGCGCACAGCCGGAGAGGCCGGGCGGGAAGAGCGGGGCGTTCTTGATCGTGATCGTCTTCGGCCTGGGCGTCAGACGCTGGCGCTTTACAATGAGGGAGTGAAAGAAGGCCGCCTCGCCGCGCTGCGCTCGCGCGACTTCCGATTGCTGTTCTTCGGTCAGATCGTCTCGCTCACCGGCTCGCAGATGCAGACGGTGGCGGTGCCCTATCAGATCTACAAGCTCACCGGCTCGTCGCTGGCGCTCGGCTTCGTCGGACTCTGCCGCGTCGTCCCCATCGTGATCTTCGCGCTCGGCGGCGGCGTCATCGCCGATGCGCTCGATCGCCGCCGGCTCATGATCCTGTCGCAGTCGCTGATGGCCGCGTGCTCCTTGACGCTGGCGTGGACCACGCGCGCGGGCCACATCACGCCCGGCGTCATGTACGCGGTGATCGCGCTCGGCGGCGCCGCGCTCGCGCTCGACTCGCCGGCGCGCCAGTCGCTGGTGCCGCTGCTCGTGCCGCGCGCGCACCTGGCCAACGCGCTCAGCCTGAACGCGATGGCGTGGGAGCTCGCCGCCATCGCCGGCCCGTCACTGGCGGGCCTCCTCATCGCCTGGCGCGGCGTCTATCCCGTCTACCTCCTCGACGGGATCTCGTTCGCCGCCGTCATCGCCGCGCTCCTCGCCATGCACCACCGCGCGCCGCCGCGCACCTCGGTCAACATCTCGGTCGCCGCCATGCTCGACGGCCTGCGCTTCATCGCGCGCACCCCGATCATCCTGTCGACGATGGTGCTCGACGCCATCGCCACCTTCTTCGCCGGCTCGCTGCTCTTGCTTCCGATCTACGCCGATCGCATTCTGCACACGAGCCCGCGCGGCCTTGGCCTGCTCTACGCGGCGCAGCCGGCCGGCGCCGCCGTCGCCGCCGCCATGCTCGCCGCGCGCGGCACGATCCATCGTCAGGGCCTCGCCGTGTTGTGGTCGATCGTCGTCTACGGCACCGCCGTCGCGCTCTTCGGCGTCTCGCCGTGGCTGCCGGTCTCGCTGGCGCTGCTCGCCATCAGCGGCGCCGCCGACACCGTCAGCATGGTGGTGCGCCAGACGCTGCGCCAGTTGCTCACGCCCGACGAGCTGCGCGGGCGCATGACCTCGGTGAACATGATCTTCTTCATCGGCGGCCCGCAGCTCGGCGAGTTCGAGGCCGGCGTGGTCGCGCGCGCGGCCGGCCCGCGCTTCTCGGTCACCTCGGGCGGCATCGCCTGCGTCGTCGCCGCGCTCGCGACCATGCTCGCCGTGCCGTCGCTGCGCAAGCTCACATCGCGCGACTACGGCGCGTAGCAGGCGACCAAGAGCGACGACATCAAGAGCGCGAACCAGATCACCGGTCCGAACATGAGCCCGATCATCGCGTGCATCCCGAGTCCGGCGACGAGCGCCGGCCGCCGCGTCCAGCGCAGCGCGAACCACAAGGGCGCGCCGACCTCGAACGCGAGCGTCATCCACTGCAAGATGCTCCACGCGCCGCCCGGCAGCGAGCGCACGAGGAAATAGGAAACCGCCGTCTGGTAGTCGTCGTGCACGTGCGACCACAAGACCGGCTTGTCGAGCCAATCGCCGCGCATTTTTGCGATCCCCGAGCCCGAGTACATGACGACGAGGAACACTTGAAAGAAGCGCAGCGTGCCGCTGGTGTCGACGGTGACCGCGCTCTTCTTGCGCCACGCGTCGACGCCCCAGCGCGCGCCCGATGGCCCGTAGACGAGCGCCAGCACCAGCGCCGGCGCCAGCTTCGAGACGGTGAACGCCTCGAGCCGATCGGCGAGCGCGAGATAAACCAGCAGCGCCGCGAAGACGCTGCCCGCCACGCGCGTCAGGAAGCCCGCCGCCAGCATCAGGCCCGAGATCACCGTCGCCGCCGCCACGCACCACGCCGCCCACGGCGGAATCGGCGGCAGATAGAGCGGCTGCCGCCAATCGCCGCCGCGGAGATCGGGAACCTGAAACCCGCGCGGCGACAACCAATAGTCGGCGTGCACCAGCCGCGACGACAGAAAGCCGAGCACGACCAGGGGTACGAGCACGCGCAGGAGCGCGAGCCGCCAGATCGGCTGCGGCGCGGTCAGCCAGCGCGCGATCATTGGCAGCGCCGCTCGCGCTCGTCGGCGCCGGTGACGTACCAATAGGTCCGCTTCACCGACGGTGGGATCTCATCGACCGGCAGCCGCTCATAGCGCGGCTCGTCGCTGCCCGGCGGCGCGATCGGCGTGCGCAGGCTGAGCAGCATCACGCCGCCGAGCCGGTCGCCGCGCTTGCCCTCGGCGTCGGCGATGTACGCGTCGAGCGCCTCGAGCACGCGCTTGTTCTCCAGGTGGAAGAAGAGCGCGCGATCGAAGCGGCCCTCTTTGTCGTTGGCGTGGATGGGAAAATAGGGCGAGAGGTCGAGCTCGCCGAACTTGCGCCGATCGCAGTGGAATCCCTTGGCGCGCCACTCGATGGCGTCGACGGCCGCGCGCGGAAAGAGCTGCGCGACCTGCACGAAGAAGCTCACCGGCCGCGGCAGGATCGTCGTCGGAACGTGCGTGCCGACGGCGTCGAGCCAGACGAACGCGAGATAGAGAACCGCACCGGCGAGCGCGATTCGGCGCCGCCAGTGCGGCTCGGGAGAAGACGACTTCTTGGAACGACGAGGCGGCTTAGCGATGACCGCCGCCGTGCCCGCCGCCGCCCATGTGGCCGCCGCCGCCAAAGTGGCCGCCGCCGCCAAAGTGCGCGCCGCCGCCGCCAAAGTGCGCGCCACCGCCGAAATGCGCGGTGCCGCCACCGTGGTAGCCGCCGACCGACCCGTGGAACCCGGGCGCCGGCCGGAAGCCGCCGCCGTAGCCCGCGCGATAGCCTACGCCGGGACGGAACCCGCCGGCGCGATAGCCGTAGCCGCCCGCGCGACCGACGTACGAACGTCCGACGCCCCAGTGATAGCCCGCGCGATAGCCGCGGAACCCATAGCCCGGAAAGCGCCAGCCGTGGTACCAGCCGAAATGCGCCGGGCCGTACACGCCGAACCACGGCGACGCGCCCCAACCCCACACCCACGGCGCTTCGAGCCACGCCCAGCCGACGTCCGGCTCATAGGCGTACTCGTACGGCGAGGCGTCCTCCGACTGCGGCTGATAGGTGTACTGCTGACCGTAGGGCATCCACAGCCAGCCGTACTGCTGGGTGTAGACCCATTGTCCGGTGGCGTCCGGTTGCTGCGCGACCGCCTGCTGTTGCTGCACCGGCGGTGCGGGCACCTGCTGCGGCGGCGGAGGCGGCTCTACCGTCGGTGCCGCAGTCGTGGGCTGCGCAGCCGGCTGCGCGGCGGCGTCATCGGCCTGGGCGCGAGCGATGCCCGGGCCGAGAAACAGAAGACCGAGACTGACGACGAGGACCCGTTTCATGATTGAACCTCTTCACTCCTGATACGTAAACTCTGCGCGATTCATTCAAGCCACCTATAGGATAGGCCCTTTTCAGGGCCCGCGGCGTGTCTTTCGTTACCTTCGCTAGGGGCGGGCCAGGGAGCCCACGTAATTGCGGCCGGTGTCGGGCAAGATGACGACGACCCGCGCGCCGGCCGTCACGCCGCGCGAATGCTGCAGTGCGCCAGCGAGCGCCGCGCCGGCCGAGCCGCCCGCGAGGATGCCCTCTTCGCGCGCCAGCCGCGCCATCGCCGCGCGGGCGTCGGCGTCGCGGACGCGGACCTCGGCGCCGAGCTCGGGACACATGAACGACGCCGGTGGCCCCTCGGGCGCGATGCCCTCGAGCTTGGACTCGCCGTCGTCGTCACCGACGGGAATCACGCGCACGAGCTGCAGCTTCGGATTCTTCTCGTGCAGCGCGCGCCCGACGCCGGCGAGCGTGCCGCCGGTGCCGCACGCGGCTACCAGCACGTCGACGCGCCCGTCGAGGTCGGCCCAGATCTCGAGCGCGGTCGTCAGTCCGTGCGACTCGGGGTTGTCGGGATTGTGGAACTGATCGGGGCGGAACGCGCGTCGCTCGCGCGCCATCGCCTCGGCGACGTTGACGTAGTCCTCGTCGGGCGCGCACTCGACAATCTCGGCGCCGAGCGCGCGCACCACCGCGAGCTTGTCGGGCGAGGTTCCGTTGGGTACGACCACGATCGCGTGATAGCCGCGCACCGCCGCGACCATCGCCAGGCCGACGCCGGTGTTGCCTGCCGACGCTTCGACGATGGTTCCGCCCGGCCGGAGGAGGCCGCGCTTCTCGGCCACGTCGCATAGATGCAGCGCGAGACGATCTTTCGACGAGCCGCCCGGATTGCATGCCTCGACCTTGCCGTAGAGCTCGATCGGCAGCGACTTGCCGAGGCGCGACAAGCGCACCAACGGCGTACGCCCGATTGCATCGAGGATCGACGGGAAAAGCGGCAAGCTCGTCCATGTTTGCGCAGACGTCGCGGAAGCGCAAGCGCGGCTCGTGTGGCGTCTTTGCGCGTGCGCTCGCGCGTGCCCGACCATCACGCCTCACGAGCATCGCGCCGGGAACGGCGAATCGCGGACTTGGATCACGTCGAGACAAGGCACGTTGCCTGCAAGACCGCCGACCGCTTGGTGCAACAGCACCACACTCAAGGAGAAAATCAAATGAAGAAGATTCTGCTTGGTTTCGTCGCCGCGCTCGCCCTCTTCGCTTTCACGACCCCGGCCCACGCCGAGGGTGACGCCGCTGGCGGCGACAAGCCGGCCGATGCGAAGCCGGCCAAGGGCAAGAAGGGCAAGAAGGCCAAGAAGGGCGCCGAGGGCGATGCGGCCGGTGGCGACGCGGCCGGTGGCGACGCGACCAAGAAGTAACTCGTCTTCTTCGTTTTGAAGTTTGGAAGCCCCCGGTCGGAAACGACCGGGGGTTTTCTTTTGTGCGCTATTTCCCGAGGCGCGCGAACATGATGCTGACGATGATGAGCGCGACGCCGGCGAGCCGAAGCGCGACGTTGGCGTGCGGGCCGAGCGCGTGGTTCCACGTCGGCAGCGCGTAGCTGAGCGCGAGCGCGAACGCGAGCAGCGCGACGCCGAGGCCCGTCGACAAACGCGAGGCGAGGCGGAAGCGCGCCTCGTCGCTGGCGAGGAAGTGGCGCTCGGGCGCGCGCGCCGTCACGCGCACGCGTTTTTTCTTCTTCTTCCTGCTCATCGCATCAGCAACATCAGTTGATACACCATTCGCGCGGTCGCGCCCCAGATGCGGTGCGGCTCCCAACGATACTCGTGCATGTCGTAGGTGATGCCGAGGAACGTTCGCGTGCCATTCGCCGTGTAGCGCGACGGATCGGCGAGCGCCTCGAGCGGCGCGGCGAAGACGCTGGCGACCTCGGCCGGATTGGGCGCCATCGTCAGCGGGCCGCGCAGGCGCGCGACCACCGGCGTGATGACGAAGCGGCTCGGCGTGGGCACGTCGTCGAGCAGGCCGAGCACCTCGATCGCGGCCGGCTCGATGCCGAGCTCCTCGGTGGTTTCGCGCACGGCGCAGGCGGCGTGGTCGGCGTCCTCGGCGTCTTGCTTGCCGCCGGGGAAGGCGATCTGGCCGGCGTGCGTCGATAGATCGTGGCGCCGCTCGGTGAAGAGCAGGCGATCCGATTGGCCCAGCTCGGTGACGATGGGGACGAGCACGGCGGCGGGCGCGAAGCCGTCGATGTCGACGCGCGCGCGCGGCCGCGCGGCGAGCATGGTTCGCAAGCGGTCGGCGTCGATGTTCATGAGGGGAAGATCTTTCCCGGGTTCAAGAGATCATCCGGATCGAAGACGCGCTTGAGCTCGCGCTGGATGCGGAGGAGCGGCGGCGCGTGCTCCCACGGCACGTACTTCATTTTCGCCAGGCCCACGCCGTGCTCGCCGGCGAGCGAGCCGCGCAGCTCGAGCGTCGCCCGCATGATGGCATCGACGGCTTCGTGCGCGCGGGCCGGGATCGTTTCGTCGTCGACGAGCAGGTTGATGTGCAGGTTGCCGTCGCCGGCGTGGCCGTAGGTGGCGATCGGCAAATTCGCGCGCGCGGCGATGGCGTCGATCCGCCGCAGCATCTCGGGCATGGCGCCGCGCGGGACGACGACGTCCTCGGCGATCTTGTGGCGATGGAGCTCCTTCAGCGTCGGATTGGCGCGGCGGCGCGTTTCCCACAGATCGCGGCGCTCGCGCTCGTTCTGTGCGATCAACACTTCGACGGCGCCCGCCGACTCGCACGCTTGCGCGCAACGCATGAGCGCGTGCTCGAGCCCTTCCGGATCGCCGTCGAGCTCGCACAAGAGCACCGCGCCGGCGCCGTCGGGCAGGCGATAGGGCGTGCGGCCGCGCAGGTGATCGATGGTCGCGCGATCGAGGAGCTCGAGCGCGCGCGGCCGGGCGCCGAGGTGAATGGCGCGCGTGACCGCTTCGCCGCCGGCGACGGGATCGGCGAACACGGCCAGGAGCGTCTGCACCGCCGGCGGCTTGGGCAGGAGCTTGAGCACCAGCTCGGTGGCGACGGCGAACGTGCCTTCGGAGCCGACGATGGCCGCGGTCACGTCGTAGCCGACGACGCCTTTTTGCGTGCGCCGCCCGCAGGCGAACGCTTCGCCGCCCATCTGCACGCAGGTCATGCCGAGCACATACTCGCGCATGACGCCGTACTTGAACGCGCGCGGACCGCCGGCGTTCTCCGCGACGTTGCCGCCGAGCGTGCACGACGCCAGCGACGCCGGATCGGGCGGGAAGAAGAGGCCCGCCGCTTCGACGGCGTTCTGCAGATCGAGCGTGACCACGCCGGGTTCGACGATGGCGACGAGATCGTCGGTGTCGACCTCGCGAATTTTGGCCATCCGCTCCGTCGACAAGACGATGCCGCCGCGCGCCGGCAGGCAGCCGCCGGTCATCCCCGTGCCGGCGCCGCGCGGGGTGACCGCGACGCGATGCTCACGCGCCAGGCGCAAGACGGCGACGACGTCGTCGTGCGACTCGGCGAGCACGGCGCACTCGGCCGGAAAACGGCCGAGGCCCGATTCGTCGACGAGGAAGCGCTCGAGGCGCTCCTCGTCGCGGACGATTTTGTGGGGACCGAGCTCCCGACCGAGGAGCTCGTAGACGTCAGTCACAAGCTCAGACGCTGAAGCTGGAGCCGCAGCCGCACGTCGACTTCACGTTCGGATTGCCGAACTTGAAGCCCGCGCCCTGCAGGCCCTCGACGTAGTCGACCGTCGTGCCCGCGAGGTACTGCAGCGACATCTGGTCGACGACGAGCTTGACGCCGTGCGAGTCGAACGTGCGATCCATCTCGGTGACCTGATCGAAATAGAGATCGTACGCGAAGCCCGAGCAGCCGCCGCCGACCACGCGTAGGCGCAGCCCGTACGACGCTTCGATGTTCTCGGCGGCCTGGATCTCCCTGACCTTCTCCGCCGCCTTCTCCGTCAACCCGAGCATCGGCTCTTCGTCGGTGCCCGTCGTCGTCGGCTGCTGAACCTGAGTGTCCATCATTTCTCCTTCGTGTATCGCCCGTCGCCATCAAGTCTGGCGAATGATTGAGAGTCCGAGCTCCAAGTATTCGTTTCACGAGCCCGACTGTCAAGGAGTGTGGTACAACGATTTTCGTGCCGAAACCATTGTTTATTTACAAGAAAACCTGAACTACCTGCCGCCAAGCAAGAAGTTTCTTGCTCGAGACGTCAGGGCAGGGGTCGTTCGATGAACGGGAGCTCGGCAAGACGCCGATGACCACCGAAGAGCTGGACTTGCTGATTGGGCAGCACGATTACAAGTTGTTCCTGAACTCGCGGAACGAGCTGTACCGGACGCGCAAGATGAAGACGCACCCGCCCACGCGCGCCGAAGCGGTGAAGCTGATGGCCCACGAGCCGAATCTCATCAAGCGGCCCTTGCTCGTGCGCGGACAGAGGGTGGTCTACGGGTTCGATGAAGACGGATTTCGCGCGCTGATGGCGAAAGGCAAACCATGAACTTCCAGCAGTACCTGAAGAACGTCAAAGCGGGGATTCGCGAGGTCTCCGTCGACGAGGTGAACGGCAAGCGCCCGGCGGCGCTGATCGACGTGCGCGAGGTCGACGAGTACAACGACGGGTACATCACGGGCGCGACCTGGATTCCGCGCGGCAAGCTGGAGCTGCGCATCGAGGACGCGGTGCCCAATCGCGACACCGAGGTGGTCCTGTATTGCGCGGGCGGAACGCGGTCGGCGCTGGCGGCCAAGGCGCTCGGCGAGCTCGGCTACACGCGGGTCTCGTCGCTGGCGGGCGGCTACGGCGCGTGGAAGAAGGCGGGGCTGCCGACGGCCAAGCCGTTCGTGTTCACGCAGGAGCAGAAGTCGCGTTACGCGCGCCACTTGATGCTGCCCGAGGTCGGCGAGGTCGGGCAGGCGAAGCTGCTGCAGGCGAAGGTGCTCCTCCTCGGCGCGGGTGGGCTGGGCGCGCCGGCGGCGTTGTACCTGGCGGCGGCGGGCGTGGGCACGCTCGGGCTCGTCGACGACGACGTGGTCGACGAATCGAACCTGCAGCGGCAGGTGATCCACTCGACGCGCACCGTCGGTGTGCCCAAGGTCGAGTCGGCGAAGCAGACCATCGTCGCGCTCAATCCCGACGTCAACGTACGCACGCATCAGCTGCGCTTGTCGTCGGAGAACGTGCTCGACGTGATCAAGGATTACGATCTCGTCGTCGACGGCACGGACAATTTTCAGACGCGTTATCTGCTCAACGACGCGTCGCTGATCCTGAAAAAGCCGGTGGTGAACGCGTCGATCTTCCAGTTCGAGGGGCAGGTCACGGTGTTCAAGCCGTTCGAAGGGCCGTGCTATCGCTGCTTGTATCCGGAGCCGCCGCCGCCGGGGATGGCGCCGTCGTGCAACGAAGCGGGCGTGCTCGGCGTCTTGCCGGGCGTGATCGGCGTGTTGCAGGCGACCGAAGCGGTCAAGCTGATCCTCGGAATCGGCAAGTCGCTCGTCGGGCGCCTGTTGCAGTACGACGCGCTCAACATGAAGTTCCGCGAGTTCAAGCTGCCGCGCGATCCGAAGTGCGTGGTCTGCTCGGAGCCGGGCAAGAAGATCGAGCTCATCGACTACGAAGCGTTCTGCAGCATTCAGCGCTGATGCTGAGGGTGACCGCGCCGGCGACGGAGATCGCGCGGCTCGGCGAGGTGCTGCGCGCGCTCGCGGCCACGGACGGCGAAGGGTTCGACGCGCTGTTCGCGCCGACGGCGGTGCGGATGCAGGTGCGCGACGTCGATGCGGCGATCGTGCGCGAGCTCCTGGCGTTCGGGCTCGTCGCCGGCACGCCCGAGCTGATCGAGGGGCTGCATCGGATCCGGCGCGTCGGCGCGCGGTTCTATGTGCTCGAGCTGGGCGGCACGCTCGAGTACGTCCAGGACGTGTGGCCCGAGACCGACGCGCTGCTCGAGGCGATCGCGCGCGCGCCCGTCGGCAGGCTCGCGGACGTCGGCACTGGTTCGGGCGTGCTCGCCGTCGAGGCGGCGGCGCGCGGACATCGCGTGGTGGCGACCGATCTCTACGACACGGCGCTGCAGCTGGCGCGCTTCAACGCGATCTTGAACGGGCTCGACGTCATCGACTTTCGGCGCGGCCACTTGTTCGAGCCGCTGCCGGCGCGCGCGTTCGATCTCGTCGTCACGGCGCCGCACTATGGGCGCGAGGCGGATCAGCTCCGGCTCGAGGTCTTTCGCGATGGGCCGGCCGTGCTCGGCGACGGCGGCCGGCTGGTGCTCGCGTCGCAGCTGGAGTGGCAGGGCGACGGGCCGCTGGCGGTCGAGCCGCTGTTGCGAGCGATCGCGGCGCGCGGGCCGTCGGTGCGGATCGCGCCGATCGATTCGGAGCTCAAGCGCAACTGGCACTTGCGCGCGATCAGCGTCGGCGGCGAGGACACGCGGTTGGTCTCGCGCTGGCGATTCACCGTCGAGATCGCCAATGACGGGCGCGGCGAATTCGCGGTCACACGGCCGGCGGTCGAGTCGCTGCCGACGCGCGTGCATGTGCCGCTCGGGCGCCTACGCGACGCGTCCGCCGGCGCGGCCTGGACGATCGCGCGCGCCGCCGACGTGGACGCGCTCGGCGCCGAGCTCGCGCGCCTCGACGAGGACGAGCTCACCATCGACGCGCCGCTGCCGTCGCTGCTCCTCGACGCCTGCCGCTTCGGCGCGCGGCCGTGCGTGGCGCCGCGCGGTCAGGCGGCCGGCGCCATCCTCGACGTCGACGGCGGCGTGCGTCCATGCACACACGGCGAGCCGCTCGCGCGCGGCGACGACTCGTTGGCGACGCTGCTGGCGAATCAAGAGGCCGCGGCCGCGCGCTCGTACGTTCGTCGCGGCTGTCGCGACTGCGCGGTCGTGGCGAGCTGCCCGCGCTGCTTGTACCCGGCGCCGTTTGCCGACGAAGCCGCGTATTGCACGTTCATGCGCGCGCACGCGACCACGCTGCCGCGTTTCCGCAGGCTGGTCGAAACCCTGGCTCGGCTCGGCCGCCGCGGTGGCGAGCCGCCGGTGCGTGCGCCGCTGGCCGCGTCGCGGCCGCACGCGAGTAGAGGGCTGCTCCCTTGGCGACGCGATCGGCGCCGCCTTCGACGCCCGCGAGGCGTGGCTGGTCGAGCTCGCCGACACGCAGCACCTGTTCTGGCTGCAGGGCGGCACCCTGCACGACGCCGATCTCGACAGCATCAGCGCGCTCGTCGGCGCCGCCGCCGCCGACGGCGAAAAGCCGCCCTTGCCCGACCGCGTCGCGGAGCGAAGCCTGCGCAAATTGGGCGCGCTCATCCTCTGATCCGATCGGGCTGCCGGCCCGTACTTGTCTATGAAACCGCTATGCTGGTACCGTCGTATCTCGCGGGAGGACGGTGGCGCAGCGTGGCTGACAAGGCTGACGTGAGCTTGGTGAATGGGGCCGCGGCTGGCGACCGGGACTGCCTGGCGGCATTGTATGACCGCTACGCGCCGGCACTTTTGGCAATCGGTCGCCGCATTCTCGGTGATCGGCGCGAGGCGGAGGATTTGTTGCACGACGTGTTCATCGAAGTCTGGCGGCAAGCGGGCGATTACGACGAGGCGCGTGGCAGCGTGCGCGCGTGGCTCCTCATGCGCATGCGCAGCCGCGCGCTCGATCGCCGCAAGGCGGCCGTGTTCGCCAAGCGCGCCGACCTGCCGGCGCCCGAAGCCATCGCCGACGCGCTCGGTGACGTACACGGCGGCGAAGATCCGGCCCTCGGGCCCGATCGCCAGGCGGTGCGGCGCGCGCTGGCGCAGCTGCCCGCCGAGCAGCGGCAGGTGCTCGAGCTCGGCTACTTCGAGGGCATGTCTTCGTCGGAGATCGCCGAGCGCGTGCGTGCGCCGATCGGCACCGTGAAGTCGCGCGTGGCGGCCGCACTTTCCAAGTTGCGTGCAGCGGTCGAGGCGCCAAGATGAGTACCGCCGTGACCGGACAGCCGCACATCGACGAGCGCATCGCGGATCTGCTCCTCGGTGACATCAGCGACGCCGAGCGCGAGTCGCTCGAGGCGCACGTCGCCGGCTGCACGCGCTGCAATCACGAGCTGATGCAGGCGGCCGACGCGTTCGCCGCGCTGGCGCTGGCGTTGCCGGCGGAAGCGCCGCCCGTGGCCTTGCGGAGCCGCGTCCTCGACGATCTGAAGCCGCCGCGCTTCGTCGGCATGATCGATCGCGTGGCGACGCTGTTCGACGTCACCGTCACCAAGGCGCGCGCGCTGCTCGAGCGCATCGACGATCCGGCGGCGTGGATGCCCGGGCCCGTGCCGGACTCGTTCGTCTTCATGTCCGACGTGCGTGGGCCCAAGCTCGAGGGCGCGTTCTGCGGCTTCGTGAAGATGGGCCCGAGCGTGACCTGGCCGACGCACCGACATCTCGGGCACGAGTCGATGCTGATTCTCGAAGGCGGATTCCGGCAACACGATGGCGTCGAGGTCCATCCCGGCGATCTGCACGTGATGGAAGAGGGAAGCGCGCACGGATTCACCATCTTCGACGACGAAACCTGCATCGCCGCCGCCGTGATCTTCGGCGGCATCGCCTTCGACGACCCTGCGGTGACGCTCGGAGATATCGGAAAGTAGTGCTATGATCTCGGCGTGATTGGTGTCGGCGCCACCGTCGGGAACTACGAGGTGCTGCAGAAAATCGGCTCCGGCGCCATGGGCAACGTGTTCCTCGCGCACCATCCCGTCATCGGCAAGCGCGTCGCGCTCAAGGTCATCCATCCCGAGCTGGCGTCGAACGAGGAGATGATCGCGCGCTTCTTCAACGAGGCGCGCGCGGTCACGCAGATCGGCCACGAGAACATCGTCGACGTGCAGGACTTCGGGCAGACGCCCGACGGTGACAACTTCATCGTCATGGAGCTGCTCGAGGGGTTCTCGCTCGGCGATCGCATCAAGAGCGAAGGGGCGCTGTCGATTCCGCGCGCCACGCATATCGCGTTGCAGCTCGCCGACGGGCTGGCGGCGGCGCACGCGCGCGGGATCATTCATCGCGATCTCAAGCCCGACAACATCTTCTTGATTCCGCGTGGCGGCGATCCCGACTTCGTCAAGATCCTCGACTTCGGGCTGGCCAAGCTGTCGGGGCCGTCGCAGGCGATGTCGCATCAGACCAAGACCGGCTCGCTCCTCGGCACGCCGCACTACATGGCGCCCGAGCAGGCGGAGAACGTGAAGAAGGTCGATCACCGCGCCGACGTCTACTCGCTCGGCTGCATCTTGTTCCAGATGGTGACCGGGCGCGTGCCGTTCCCCGGCGAAGGCTTCGGCGAGGTGCTGGTGCGGCACGTGCGCGAGCCGCCGCCTTTGCCGTCGCGGCTCAATCCGGCGGTGCCGCCGGCGCTCGAGAAGATCGTGCTGCACGCGCTCGCCAAGAAGCCGGACTTTCGCTTCGCGTCGATGGAGGATTTTCGCGCGGCGCTGCGCGATCCCGAGCGCTTCGCGCAGACGCTCGATGGGCACGACAAGCTGACGCCAGACACGGGCATGGCGGCGGTGGGCCTGGCCGGGATGGGTCCGCCGCCGGCGGCGCCTCCGGGGCCGTCGACGCCGCCGAGCGGGCGCTTTCCGCCGCAGTCGCCGCGCGTGTCGAACGAGGCGCCGACGATGCTGGCCGAGGCGCCCGATCCGGTGGCGATCGCCAAGGCGAAGGCGGAGGCCGACGCCAAGGCGCAAAAAGAGCGGCACGAAGCGACCACGGCACCGACGGCGCGGCGGCCCGATCCCGAGCGCATCGTCGCGCCGCGGCCGGCCAAGGCGACCGTCGCGCAGGCGGTGCGGCCGCGACGCAAATCGCGCGGCGGCGTGATCGCGGCGGCGGTCGTGGTGGCCGGCCTGGCGGGCGCGGCCGGTTGGTACTTTCTCGTCGGGCCGGGCCGCGGCGGCAACGTCGCGGTGACGGTGACGACCGATCCGACGGGCGCCGAGGTGTGGGACGGCGGGCGGCTCGTCGGCATGGCGCCGGTGGTGGTCAAGGTCGCGCGCAACGGCGAGCCGCACACGTTGGCGATCAAGAAGGACGGCTATCTGACGGCGCAGCGCGTGGTTCAGAGCAAGGACGATCAAGCGCTCAAGGTGCGGCTGTCGGCCAAGCCGGTCGTCGAGAAGGACGAGCCGCCGCCGCCCGCGCCGACTCCGCCACCGACGGTGACGCCGCCGCCGGCGCCGACGCCGCCGGCGCCGGTCAAGGTGGCGGAGAGCCCGCCCAAGCCGCGCCCGCCGAAGGCCGAAACAGCGAAGAAACACCACGCGCCGCCGAAGAAGGAAGACACGCTGATTCTCACGCCATCCTTCTAATTCTGTGGCAAATTCCCCGCCGTGTTGACGGCTGCAAGCATGCAAAAACAGAAGCTCGACTTGGGACTGCCCGGCTACTCGTACGCCGACCTGTACGATCCGGCGAAGCTGCGCACGCTGTTCGAGGCGTGGCATCGCGAGCTGCACGCGGGCGACGCGGCGCTGGGCGCGCGCTACGACGCGTATCGCGCCACGCTCGGCGCCGAGCTCGGGCCGCAGGCGCTCTCGGATCTGCTGGTGGAGCTGGCGCCCTCGGTGTCGCGCTTCGTGGCACGGCTGTTTCGCGTCGAGGACGAGTGGAACGCGCTGCGCGTGCGCACCGAAGAGGAGCTGCACGTCTTCCGCTTCAAGGACGAGTTCGTCAAGCGGCGCGCGCTCAAGCGCAAGCCCGAGGAATGCACGCGCGCGGCCGGCGACAAGATCATGGAGGGCCTCGGCCTCCTCGGCGAGCACGCCGACGACGAGCGCAAGGTGGCGCTCGCCATCGTCAGCCTGCTCGACAAAGAGGTCGAGCTCAAGAAGGGCCCAGCCGACAATCCGGAGCTGGTGGCGCTGAAGGGCGATCTCGGCGCGCTCGAGCAGTGGATCGTGTGCCGCAAGGGCGAGCTCGGGAAAAAGTGGCTCTCGTACAAGTTCGCGCACGCCACGCCCGACGCGCTCAACCTGGTGCAGCTCAAGCGTCCGTCCGAGGTGATGCACGAGATGATCGTCGGGCCGCACGAGCATCGGCGCGAGCGCGACGGCTTTCGGCTCACCGATCGGCGCATGAAGTTCACCGAGGTGCTCAACGAAGTCGACTACTGCCTCTATTGCCACGATCGCGACAAGGATTCGTGCTCGAAGGGGCTGCGTGATTCCAAGTCGGGCGCGATCAAGCCGAACGCGCTCGGCATCGAGCTCAACGGCTGCCCGCTCGACGAGAAGATCTCGGAGATGCACCTGACCAAGCGGCGTGGCGATTCGATCGGCGCGCTGGCGCTGGTGTGCATCGACAATCCGATGTGCCCGGGCACGGGGCACCGCATCTGCAACGACTGCATGAAGGCGTGCGTCTATCAGAAGCAGAAGCCGGTCGACATTCCGCAGATCGAGACCGCGGTGCTGACCGACGTGCTCGGCATGCCGTGGGGGATCGAGATCTACGGGCTGCTGACGCGCTGGAATCCGCTCAACGTGCGGCGGCCGTATGCGCTGCCGTATCGCGGGCAGGACGTGATGGTTGTCGGGCTCGGGCCGGCGGGCTACACGCTCGCGCACCATTTGTTGAACGAGGGGTTCGGCGTCGTCGGCGTCGACGGGCTGAAGCTCGAGCCGCTGCCGTCGTCGGTGACGGGCGATTGGGACAAGGGGCAGCCGCCCGATCCGGTGCGCAACTTCCGCTACGAGGAGCTCGACGATCGCATCCTGGCCGGCTTCGGCGGCGTCTCCGAGTACGGCATCACCGTGCGCTGGGACAAGAACTTCCTCGGGCTTCTGTACACGACGCTGTCGCGGCGCGACAAGTTCCGCGCCTACGGCGGCGTGCGGCTCGGCGGCACCATCACGATCGAGGACGCGTGGAAGCTCGGCTTCGAGCACATCGCGATCGCGGCCGGCGCGGGCAAGCCGACCATCATCGAGATGGAGAACAACCTCATCCGCGGCGTGCGCAAGGCGTCCGACTTCCTGATGGCGCTGCAGCTCACCGGCGCATACAAGCGGTCGTCGCTGGCGAACTTGCAGGTGAGATTGCCGGGCATCGTCATCGGCGGCGGCCTCACGGCCATCGACACGGCGACGGAGATGCTGGCGTACTACGTCGTGCAGGTCGAAAAGACGCTCGAGCGCTTCGAGACCTTGTGCAAGCAGTTCGGCGAGACGCGCGTGCGCGCGACGTTCGACGCCGAGGAGTCGGGGATCCTCGACGAGTTCTGCGCGCACGGCCGCGCCATTCGCGGCGAGCGCGTGCGCGCGCGCGAAGAGGGGCGCGAGCCGCGCTTTCAAGAGCTGCTCGATTCGTGGGGCGGCGTGTCGCTGCTCTATCGCAAGAAGATCACCGATTCGCCGGCGTATCGCTTGAACCACGAGGAAGTGGAAAAGTGCCTCGAGGAGGGCGTGCGCTTCGTCGAGGGGATGACGCCGGTGGCGGCGATTCCCGACGCGCGCGGCGCCGTCAAGGCGATGACGTTCAAGAACCCGGCGGGCAATCTCGTCGAGCTGCCGGCGCGCACGGTGTGCGTGGCCGCGGGAACGTCGCCGAACACGATCTACGAAAAAGAGCATCCGGGAACGTTCGAGCTCAACAAGCGCGGTTTTTTCGCGCCGCACAAGGCGAGCCGCGACAGCGACGGCAAAGTGATGCTGACGCCGGATCCGAACGGCTTCTTCACGTCGTACAACTCGGACGGGCACACGGTGAGCTATTACGGCGACAATCATCCGCGCTACGCCGGCAGCGTCGTCAAGGCGATGGCGTCGGCGAAGCACGGGTTTCGCTTCGTCGCCGACATCTTTGGCGAGGCGGCGCACGATCCGGCGGGACAGCCGGCGCGCGAGCAGAAGTGGAAGACGATGTCGGCGCGGCTCGACGAGGGGCTGCGCGCGACGGTGGTCGCGGTGAATCGGCTGACGTCGACGATCGTGGAGGTCGTGGTGCGCGCGCCGTTCGCCGCGCAGCAGTTCCATCCCGGGCAGTTCTATCGCCTGCAGAACTTCGAGTCGGAGGCGTCGCTCGTCGACGGCACGCGGCTGGCGATGGAGGGGCTGGCGCTCACCGGCGCGTGGACCGATCCGGAGCAAGGGTTGCTCTCGCTCATCGTGCTCGAGATGGGCAGCTCGTCGCGGCTGTGCGCGGCGCTCAAGATCGGCGAGCCGGTCGTGGTCATGGGACCGACGGGCACACCGACGGAGATTCCCACCGGCGAGACGGTCGTGCTCGCCGGCGGCGGGCTCGGCAACGCGGTGCTCTTCTCCATCGGCAAGGCGCTGCGCGCGGCGGGCTGCAAGGTCATCTACTTCGCGGCCTATCGCAAGGCCGAGGACATCTACAAGGTCGACGACATCGAGGCGGCCTCGGACGTGATCGTGTGGTCGACGGACGTGGCGCCGGCGCCGGCGCCGCGGCGGCCGCAGGATCGCGCGTTCGTGGGCAACGTCGTACAGGCGATGGCGGCGTACGCCAACGGCGAGCTCGGCGAGCAGACGGTGCCATACTCGGCGGGGCAGCGCATCATCGCCATCGGAAGCGATCGCATGATGCGCGCGGTGAAGGAGGCGCGGCACACCGGGCCGCTCGCGGGCAAGCTGCGGCCCGATCATCACGCGATCGCGAGCATCAACTCGCCGATGCAGTGCATGATGAAGGAAGTGTGCGCGCAGTGCCTGCAGAAGTGGGTCGATCCGCGCACCGGCAAGGAGTCGGTGGTGTTCAGCTGCTTCAATCAGGATCAGCCGATGGACCACGTCGACTTCGGCAACCTGGCGGCGCGGCTTCGGCTCAACACGGTGCAAGAGAAGCTGACCAACTTGTGGCTCGACAAAGTTCTCGGCGACGCCAAGCTGCCGCGCATTTAGCAGCTGCGGTCGCATCTCCGCCGATCTCTCCGCAGTTCTCGTGAAGGCCTAGAATAAGAAGGGGCGCTCGTTCGTCGAGCGGTCGGAGGTGCGTAATGAAGGCACTCGTGACAGCGGCCGTGTGTGCGCTCACCGGCTGCGCGACGACGGCCGCGCCGTCGGCGCAATATTTTACCGGCGATCCCTACAACCTCGTCGCCCGACACGACGTCATCGCCGGCGAGGTGTGCGGCGTGCCGGTCCATTACGCCATCACGCGCCAGCACGACGCTACCGTCCTTCTCGGCGCCGGGTCGCGGCGGCTGTCGATTCGCGACGAGCATGGCGCGCGGCACGTGATCGCGATCGAGGCCAATGGTGGCGTCTCCGCGGAGCCGGTCGTCGATGTGTGGATCGGCGCCGATCGCATCGAAGGTCATGTCGGCGGCCGCGCCTTCGCGCTCGAGGCCGACGGCGACGCCTATCGCGGGACCTACGTGATGCCGGGCACGTCGTCGGACGAGCGCGGCGAGCTCGACGTCGCGGGACGCGGCGAGCTGCTCCAGATGCCGCGTGCCGAGCTGGCCGCGGTCGTCGGTCCGCTGCTCAGCTGCGATCGCCGCGGTTGGACGCGCG
>DASXOU010000903.1:0-3248 GCA_036494045.1 Polyangia bacterium
CGCCTGTTCGCGCTCGCGCCCACGCCCAAGGCGGTCACCATCTGGCTCGACGGCAAGCGGCTGGGCGACTACGGGCCGCAGCTGGCGCAGATCGAGGTGCCGGCGGGCGCGCACGTGGTGCGCTTCGAGTCGCCCTATTGCTACCCGCGCGACGTCGAGATCCACGACGGCGAGCCGGCCGGACGGCTGGCGGCGCGGCTGCGCTGGAAGCCGGCGCGGCTGACGGTGAAGACCGATCCCGACTCGGCCGACGTGCTCGTCGAGGGCAGCATCTTGCGCTCGGGGCAGTCGGTCGACGTCAACATCCCCGACTTCTCCGACGGCAAGAAGAGCGTGACGGTCAAGGTCTCGGCGCCGGGCTTCGCCACCAAGACGGTGCCCGTCGAGCTGCGCGCCAACGATCAGCACGTGCAGAACGTCGCGCTCGAACGCGAAGGCAAGATCGGCGAATGAGAGCCGCGCTGGTCGCGCTCCTCTTCGTCGTCGTGCTCGCGCGCGCGGCCGCCGCCGATCCGTCGCGCAATCCGCGCGAGTCGCTCGATCAGGGGCGCACCGCCTACGATCGCGGCGATTACGGGCGCGCCATCGACACCATCAATCCCCTCCTCTACCCATCGATCGAGCTCGGCACCGAGGACGAGGTGGTCTCGGCGCACAAGCTCCTGGCGCTGTCGTACTTCTTCGTCGACAAGCAGAAGGAGGCCGAGCAGGAAGTCACGTCGCTCTTGGCCTTGCGCCCCACCTATCAGCTCGATCCGATCGTCGATCCGCCCGTCGCCGTGCGTTTCTTCGAGGACGTGCGCCGCCGCCAATCGGATCGGATCAACGCGCTCAAGAAGCGCGAGCTCGAAGAATCGGAGCGCGCGCACAAAGAAGAAGAGCGGCGCCTGGCCGAGGCGCGTGCCAAGGCCGAGCGCGTCTACGTCGATCGCGTGGTCGAGAAGCACAGCCGCCTGATCGCGCTTCTGCCCTTCGGCGCCGGACAGGCGCAGAACGGCCAGACCAAGAAAGCGATCGCGTTCGGCGTGTCCGAGGGCGTGCTCGCGGTGGCGTCGGTGGCCTCTTATTTCACACTGCAATATCGCTATCCAGTCAATCCGTCGACGGGGCACCAGCAATTTCCCGCGTCCGACCAGTCGACGGCGACCGCGCTCATCACGCTGCAGCTCGCCGCCGGCGCCGCCTTCTGGGCGACGGTGGCATGGGGCATCCTCGACGCGCAGCTCCTGTTCAAGCGCGAGGTCGTCGTCGACCGCCGCGAGCACTCAGACGCGCCCAAAAAGAAGCCGTCGCACTCCGTTTCAATCATTCCGGGGCCCATGGGCGTCGGAGTCGTGGGGTCATTCTGATGCCTAGCCTACGCGTCACGCTGCCGGGGAAAGGACCGAAGGTTTATCACCTCTACAAGAAGATCACGTCGATCGGATCGGGCGAGGAGAACGACATCGTCCTGCCCGATCCGCTGCTCGCCGATTCCCACGCGCACCTGCACTTCGACGGGCGCGACTTCAACGTCACGTCGATCGACAAGCACGGCGATCTGCACGTCAACGGCAAGAAGCGGAAGAAGCATCGGCTGGTGCATCAGGACGTCATGAAGATCGGCACCACCGAGATGACGTTCTCGCTCTACGACGAGCCGGTCAGCGACGACGAAGCGGCCAAGACGCTGGAGGCGCTCAACTCGTATCGCAAGCTCTTCGAGTTCTCCGAGAAGCTGCTCGCCAAGTACGATCTGACCGAGCTCCTCGACGCGCTCATGGATTCGGTCGTCGCCATCACGAATGCCGACAAGGGCTTTTTGATCCTGCTCGAGGGAAACGAATTACGCGTCAAGGTCGCGCGCAACTTGAAGCGCGAGAACCTCGCCGATGCGCTGCAGCAGCTCTCCGATTCGATCGTCGAAAAGGTGGTGAAGACGAAGAAGGCGGTCATCGTCTCCGACGCGCTCACCGATCAGGAATTCGCCAACGCGATGAGCGTCATGTCGCTCAAGCTGTCGTCGGTGATGTGCGTGCCGCTGCTCGAGCGCGGGAACCTCCTCGGCGTGCTCTACGTGGGCAACGACTCGGTGGCGCAGCTGTTCGACGAGTCGCACCTCGAGGTGCTCACGATCTTCGCGGCACAGGCGTCGCTCATCATTCGAAACGCATTACTCGTCAACGAATTGAAATTGGATAACCGCTTATTGTCGGAGCAGATCGAGCAGATGCGCTTCGGCGACATCATCGGCTCCTGCGCGGCGATGCAAGAGGTCTTCAAGAAGGTCCAAAAAGTGGCGACCACCGACATCTCGGTGCTCATCACCGGCGAGACCGGCACCGGCAAGGAGCTCATCGCGCGCGAGATCCACCGACGGAGCGGGCGCGCCAAGGGGCCGTTCATCACCATCAACTGCGGCGCGATTCCCGAGAGCCTGCTCGAGTCGGAATTGTTCGGCCACGTCAAAGGCGCGTTCACCGGCGCCGTCGCCAACAAGCCGGGAAAGTTCCACGCCGCCGATCGCGGCACCATCTTTCTCGACGAGATCGGCGAGATGCCGGCCGCGCTGCAGGTCAAGCTCCTGCGCGTCTTGCAAGAGAAGGTCGTGGTGCGCGTCGGCGAGAATCGGCCCGAGCCGGTCGACATCCGCGTCTTGACGGCGACGCACCGCAACCTCGACGAGGAGATCAAGCACAGCCGTTTTCGCGAAGATCTCTATTACCGCTTGAACGTGGTCAATATCCACTTGCCGCCGCTGCGCGACCGCGGCGAGGACGTGATGGTGATCGCGAAATATCTCCTGCATCGTTATTCGCAGGAATTCGGCGGTACCGTGAAAGGATTATCGCCGAATGCGGTAATCGCGATTCGCAAGTTCGGTTGGCCGGGCAATATCCGGCAGCTCGAGAACCACATCAAGAAGGCGTGCGTGCTCGCCGACAAGGCGCTGCTCGGGCCCGAGGACCTCGGGCTGACCGCCGACGTCTTGCCGGCGATCCTGCCGCTGTCGGACGCCAAGGAGAAATTTCAGCGCGAGTACATCAACCAGGTGCTCGAGCTCAACAACGGCAATCGCACCAAGACCGCGCGCGACCTCGGCGTCGATCCGCGGACGATCTTTCGCCACCTCGAAAAAGAGGACGACGACTCGGGCGGCGAAGCGCCCGACGATGGAGGCGCGTCGGTTGCGTAGCGCCCTGACATGGCTGTCACAGCACCAGGGATTGGACCAGCGGTAAGATGTTGGAACCAAAGCATATAGAAGC
>DASXOU010000904.1:0-4208 GCA_036494045.1 Polyangia bacterium
CACGGGATCGCCGACCAGTTCAGCGCCAGGATCGCGCCGATGACGAGCGCCGGAATGAACACGGTCCAGCCGCGGCGCTTGCCGAGGGCGAAGTAGCGCTGCGCGACCAGTCGCTGGACCGTGAGCATCGCGTATCCCCTAGGGCTCGTCCGGCCGCATCTGCGGAAAGAAGATGACGTCGCGGATCGAGGCCTGATTGGTCAACAGCATGACCAGGCGATCGATTCCGATGCCCTCGCCCGCCGTCGGCGGCATGCCGTACTCGAGCGCGCGGCAGAAGTCCTCGTCGTAGTCCATGGCCTCTTCGTCGCCGCCGGCCTTGGCCTTGACCTGCGACTCGAAGCGGCCGCGCTGGTCGACGGGATCGTTGAGCTCGGAGAAGGCGTTGGCGAACTCGCGCCCGCAGACGAACAGCTCGAAGCGATCGGTGAAGCGCGGGTCCTGGTCGTTGCGGCGCGCCAGCGGCGAGGTCTCGATCGGATATTGCGTGACGAACGTCGGCTGGACGAGCGTGCTCTCGACCCGCTGCTCGAAGGCGTCGACGAGCGGCTTTCCCGTGAGCGACGCGTCGCCGACCAGCTCCTGGATCGTCGCGCGGCGGAACGGCGCCTTCAGCGACAGCTTCTGCCCCTGGTACTCGATCTCCGTGGTCCCGCACACGGCGAGCGCGAGCGCTTCGAAGAGCTGCTCGGTCAAGACCATCAGATCTTCGTAGGTCGCGTACGCCTGATAGAACTCGATGGTCGTGAACTCGGGGTTGTGCGTGCGATCCATGCCCTCGTTGCGAAACAGTCGCCCGATCTCGTAGACGCGATCGATCCCGCCGACGACGAGCCGCTTCAAGTCGAGCTCGGTGGCGATGCGCAGAAACAGATCGATCCCGAGCGCGTTGTGCCACGTCTTGAACGGCCGCGCCGCCGCCCCGCCGTTGGTCGACAAGAGCATGCGCGTCTCGGCCTCGACGAAGCCGCGCCCGTCGAAGAACTGGCGGATGGTCGAAACGATCTTGGCGCGCTTACGAAAGATCTCGACCTTCTCCGGATGCACGATGAAGTCGAGGTAGCGCTGTCGATAGAGGAGGCCCACGTCTTTGACGTCGGCGCCTTCTTGCAGCACCTTGCCCGGCAGCGGTCGGATCGCCTTGGTCAAGATGCGCAGCTCTTCGCACTTGAGCGCGCGCTTCTGCTTCTTCGTCTTGAACAGCGGCCCGCGCGCGCCCACGAAATCGCCGAGCCCGAGCTCCTTGGCCATGGCGAACGCGTCGGCCTGATCCGCCTTCACGTAGAGCTGGAGCATCTGCCCGCCATCTCCGCGCAAAAACAGGAAGCGCGCCTTGCCCATCTCGTTGACCTGCACGAGCCGTCCCGCGCACGCGTAGCGCGGCGACTCGGGCGTGATTCCGTCTTCGGGCGGCAGGCCGGTTTCGTCCGGCAGCGCGTCGATCGCGTGCGTGAGGCGGAAGTCGTTGGCGTACGGGTTGACGCCGCGCTCGCGCAGCGCCGCGGCCGCGGCCTTGCGCGCCGCCATTTGTCCTTCGAGATCCGAGCTTTCAGTCGACATGGGCCCTTCTCGACGTGATCACAGGTTATCCACAACCGTCTTCGACGGGAAACTGGGAGTTATCCACAGCCCGCCCGTAAAAATTTTACGCCTTGGATGAAATGTCGCCGGCGCCCTCTTGCGCTTGCAGCAGGTACGCCTGGATGAAGTCGTCGATCTCGCCGTCGAGCACTTTGGCCACGTTGCCCTGCTTGAGCTCGGTGCGATGGTCGTTGACCATCGTGTACGGCGCAAGCACGTACGATCGGATCTGCGAGCCCCACTCGATTGCTTTTTTTTGCGCGTGCACGTCGCCCATCTTGGCCAGGCGCTCCTGCTCCTGCCGCTCGTAGAGCTTGGCGCGCAGCATCTTCATCGCGGAGCTGCGGTTCTTGTGCTGGCTGCGCTCGGTCTGGCAGGCGACGACGATGCCGGTCGGCTTGTGAATGAAGCGCACCGCCGACTCGGTCTTGTTGACGTGCTGCCCACCGGCGCCGCCGGAGCGGAAGGTCTGCACCTCGAGATCCTCGTCGCGGATCTCGATCTTGATGGTCTCGTCGAGATCGGGATACACGAAGACGGCGGCGAACGAGGTCTGGCGGCGCGCGTTGGCGTCGAACGGGGAGATGCGGACCAGCCGATGCACGCCGTTCTCCGCGCGCAGATAGCCGTAGGCCCAGTCGCCCTCGACGGTGAACGAGACCGACTTGATGCCCGCCTCTTCGCCGGGCTGATGGTCGAGCATCTCGATCTTGTAGCCCTTGCGCTCGCACCAGCGCGAGTACATGCGGAACAGCATCTCGGCCCAATCCTGCGCGTCGACGCCGCCGGCGCCCGCGTTGATGCTGACGAGCGCGTTCTGCCGATCGTTCTCGCCCGACAGCATCTTGGCGAACTTCATCTTGCCGACGCCGGCCTCGACGGCGGCGACCATGCCTTCGGACTCTTTGGCCGAGGCTTCGTCGCCCGCTTCTTCGGCGAGATCGAGGAGAACGAGCGCGTCGTCGAGCGCGCCGCGCTGCTTTTTCCAGCCGTCGGCGATGTCGCGGCGCTGTGCCTGCTCTTTTAGGAGCGCCTGCGCCTTCTGCTGATCGTTCCAGAAATCGGGTGCGGCGGCGAGAGTGTCGATCTCGGCGACGCGCTTCAGAGCGGCGTCGACGTCAAAGACTCCCTCGGAGCGAATCGAGCTCGGCTCCGAGGGTCGTGATGCGCTCCCGCAGGGGTTTGGTTTCCACGGCCCATGCTGTAGCAGAAAACCCGCGTCGACGCGAACCTGGCGTGACTGTCCGGCTGTGGGACACGCCCGTCCCGCAAGCGGCCAGCGACGGCAGAGGCACCTCGGAATTTCGCGTAATTGCGGCGGCACGGGACTGGCACCGCCGACGGCACCCATGTCCACCCTCCTCGCCGACCTGCGCTACGCCGTGCGCATGCTGTGGAAGGACCGCCGCTTCACCGCCGTGGCGCTGGTCGCGCTCGCGCTCGGGATCGGCGCCACCAGCGCCATCTACACGGTGCTCGACTCGGTGCTGTTGCGACCGCTGCCGTTCCCCGAGCCGGGCGCGCTCGTCGAGCTCCAGTCGGGCCTGCGCAACGGCTTCGGCGTGAGCTCGTTCCCCGACTACGAAGACTTTCGCGATCGCAACCGCAGCCTCGAATCGCTGGCCGCCTACGTCGACACGACCGTCACGTTCACCGGCAACAACGATCCGCAGCAGGTCGATGGGCTGGCGGTGACGCCGAGCCTGTTCCGCGTCTTGCGCTCGCAGCCGATCCTCGGCCGCGGCCTCACCGACACCGACGCCGTCGTCGGCTCGCAGGCGGTGGTCATCACCCACGCGCTGTGGCAGGGGCGCTATCGCGGCGATCCCGACATCGTCGGGCGCGCCATCGGCATCAACGGCAAGCAGGCGATCGTCGTCGGCGTGATGCCGGCCGCGTTCCACTTCCCGCTCTTCGCCGGCGACAACCCGCCGCTCTATTACCTGCCGTTCCCGTCGGAAGAGGGCGACCTTTCGTCGGCGCACAACCGCGGCGGCCACTCGTTCGAGGTCATCGGCCGCATGGCGCCCGGCACGAAAACGGTCGCGGCGGTGCAGGCCGACTTCGACACCGTTGCCGCCAGCATGCGCGCCGATCATCCGGCCGAAGCCGAGGACAAGAACCTCACGGTCCAGGTGCACGCGCTGCGCGACCGTATCGTCGGCCCGGTGCGGCCGGCGCTGATCCTGCTCTTGTGCGCCGTCCTCTGCGTGCTCGTGATCGCCTGCGCCAACGTCGCCGGCCTCTTGTTGGCGCGAGCGACGGTGCGGCGGCGCGAGGTTGCGATCCGCTCGACGCTCGGCGCGACGCGCGCGCGCATCGTCCGCCAGCTCTTGACCGAGAGCGCGCTGCTCGGCGTCGTCGGCGGCGGCGCGGGAATCCTCATGGCGCTGTGGCTCGTCGACCTGCTCCTCGGCCTCGTGGCGCCGAGCCTGCCGCAGCTGCACGACGTGGCCATCGATGGCCGCGTGCTCGCCGTGACCAGCGCGATCTCGCTCGGCTCGAGCATGGCGTTCGGCCTGGTGCCGGCGTTGCACGCCTCCCGCGTCGATCTGCAGGAGTCGCTGAAGGACGCGTCGCGCTCGGCCAGCCAAGGCTCGCGACGCAGCCGCAACGCGCTCCTCGTC
>DASXOU010000905.1:0-7649 GCA_036494045.1 Polyangia bacterium
TCGGCGCCGATGCGCGCGGCCACGACGACGGCGTCGGGCGGCTCGGCGCGCGCGGCGGCGAGGAACGAATCGGTGTCGGCGAACGACTGCACGTCGTGACCGCCGGCGGCGAGCGGACGGCGCACGAACTCGGGCAAGACCGAGCCGGCGGCGAGGACGAACACGTTCATGCATGCCTCCGACCGAGATGTCGCTGCACCGCGCGCACGAGCTCGCCCGAGTCGAGCGGCTTGGTCATGTACTCGTCGACGCCGGCGTCGAAGCCGCGCACGCGATCGAGGTGCTCGCCCTTGGAGGTCACCATGATGAGCGGGACGTCGCGGTGGCGCGGATGCTTGCGCAGGGCGCGCGTGAGCTCGTAGCCGTCGAGGTTCGGCATCATCACGTCGGTCGACACGAGATCGAAGCCGATCGGATCGCGCGTCGCCAGCTCGAGCGCCTCGGCGCCATCTCTTGCAGCGACCACTTCGTAGCCGTGCGCCTCGAGCACGCGCTTGAGCTGCTCGCGCACGACGTCCGAGTCCTCGGCCAACAAGATCCGCTGCTTCTTTTGCTCCGCGCTGACTGCGGATGGCGGACGGCTGACGGCTCTCTTCGGCGCCGCATGTCGAGCCAACGCCCGCTGCACGACCTGCACGACATCCAAGATCACCGCGACGCGCTCGCCGATCAGCGTGGCGCCGGCGGCGCACGGAACTTCGCCGAGGAGCGCGCCGAGCGACTTCAAGACGATCTCGCGCTTGCCCACCAGCCGCTCGACGGCGAGCGCGAAGGTCTCGCCGCCGGCGTCGACGAGCACCACCGGCCACTGGCGCGAGCCGTCGAGCCCGGTGCCGAAGTCTTCGGGTGGGCCGCCGTCGCCCATCTCGAGCGCGTCGGCGGTCCAGATGAGCGGGATCTGCTCGTCGCCGATGAAGATGACCTCGCGATCGTAGACGCGATGCACGTCGCTGGGCGAGAGCGCGAGCGTGCGCAGGACGATGTCGAGCGGCAGCGCGTAATCTTCGCCGGCGACGCGCACGAGCAGCACCTGCACGATGGCGAGCGTCAGCGGCAGCTTCAAGGTGAAGGTGGTGCCGCTGCCGGGCACGCTCTTGAGCTCGATCGATCCCGACAGCTTCTGGATCGCGTCGCGCACGACGTCCATGCCGACGCCACGGCCGCTGATGTCGGTGACGCGCGCGGCCGTCGAGAAGCCGGGACGGAAGATGAGATCGAGGACGGCGGTGTCGTCCATCGCCGCCAATTCCTCGTCGCTGGCGAGCTGCTTCTCGCGCGCTTTTTCGCGCAGGCGCGCCGGATCGATGCCGGCGCCGTCGTCGCGCACCTCGACCACGATCTGGTTGCCGCGGTGGCGCGCCGAGAGCATGACCACGCCTTCTTCCGCCTTGCCGGCGGCGCGGCGCGCGGCGGGCGGCTCGATGCCGTGATCGATCGAGTTGCGCACGAGATGCATGAGCGGATCGTCGAGCTGCTCGATGAGCACCTTGTCGAGCTCGGTGTCGCCGCCGGCGATCTCGAGGCGCGCCTTCTTTTGCAGCGAGTTCGACAGCTCGCGCACGGTGCGGTGATATTTCGTGAAGACGCGCGCGATCGGCAGCATGCGCAGCTTCATGACCTGCTGGCGCAAGTCGGCCGAGACGTGGTCGAGCGCGCCGGCGCCGCCGCCGAGATCGTTGCCGAGCTCGGCGAGGATGCGTTGGAAGCGATCGATGTCGTCGAGATCGAGCTGGCCGCGCGAGTGGCGCGCGCGGCGCACCAGGCCGTCGAGCTCGCGCGACAGAACGGCGACCGAGGCGATGGTGCCGTGCAGGCCGGCGCGCGCAAGCACCAGCTCGCCGACGAGGTTGAGCAGCGTGTCGAGCTTGTCGAAGTCGACGCGCAAGGTTTGACGGCCGTCGCTGGCGGAGCCGGCGCTCGTCGTCGTCGTCGGGCTCGACGCCGGCGCGCTGACGCCCGGCGTGGTCGCGCCCGGCGCACGCAAACGCGCGACGGCGACGTCGATGGGCACGTCGATGCGCGTGCCGGCGGTCGGATCGACGGCGGCGGCGGCGGCGAGGATGGCGCGCAGGCTGTCGAGCGCGCCGAGGAGCGCGTCGACGACACCGCGATCGGCGCTGCGCGCGCCCTCGCGCAGTTGGCCCACCAGGTCCTCGGCGGCGTGGGCGAGCAGGTTCATGCGGCGCAGACCGACGAACGCCGACGAGCCCTTGATCGTGTGCAGGTCGCGGAAGATCTCGCGCACCAGCTCGGCGTCGCCCGGTGACGACTCGAGGCGCAAGAGCTTCTGCGAGAGCGCTTCGATGCGCTCGGCCGCTTCTTCGAGGAACGGCTCGATCATGTCGGCGTCGACTTGCGGCACCCACACCGCGTCGTCGCCCGATTGCGGCAGCACGGCCGGCGCCGGCGCGGGCGCCGGCAGGTTCGGCCGATCGCCGCCGAGCCCGGCGACGGCGGCGTCGAGCGCGCGGGTGTCCTCGATGCGCGCGCCCGAAGCGTCGGGGCGCGACAGGACGGCGATGGCGGCGGCGATGGCGTCGGCGCAAGCGGCGAGCGGCGCGCGCACGTCGGCCCACGCCGCCGGCGACTTCTCGTCGAGCGCGTGGGCGGCAGCGGCGGCGGCGCGGGCGACGGCGTCGACGCCGTAGAGCGACGCGGAGGTGCGCAGCGCGAACATGGCGCCGGCGACGCGGCGCTGCTCGACGGTGGAGAGCGCGGCCAGCGCGACGGCGGTGGCGAGCGCGGTCGACTGCTCGCGCGCCTCGACGAGGAAGCGCTGCCACATCGCGTCGCTGTTGGCCGGCGCGCTCATCGACGATCGCTCATTTGGCGCGAATCCCGTGACGGCCGAGCCAGCGGCGGATTCCCGGGCGCGTGGCGCGCACCTCGAGCCCGGGCGCGGCTTCGACGGCGCGGCGCAGGACGCGGGCGGCGTCGTCGCCGAGGAAGCTGGCGCCGTCGAGATCGAGGACCGCGCGCGCGTCGCCGACGATGGCGCGCAGCTCCGCCGCCAAGCGCTTGCCGTCGACATAGTCGCCGCGCAGCACCAACCGCGGCGCCGGCGTCGGCGCGTATGCGCTCGGTTGCGACATCGGTGGCGCCGGCATCACCGCCGGCGTCGTCGCCACGCGCGGCGCCATCGCCGGACGAGCTGACGGCTGATGGCTGACGGCTGATGGCTGCCGTCGATAGACGGCATGCGCTTCGGCGACGAGCTCGGGCTGATCACGCAGCGTCTCCGAGTAACCGACGAGCAGCCAGCCGCCCGGCCTGAGCGCGCGCACCAGCCGCGCCAGCGCTTCGGCGCGCCGCGCGTCGTCGAAGTAGATGAGCACGTTGCGGCACAAGATGAGGTCGAGCTCGCGCCCGCCCGTCGCCGCCAAGAGATTGTGCGCGTCGAAGCGCACGTGCGGGCGCAACCGATCGTTGATGACGTCCTCGCCGCCGATGCGCCGGAAGTAGCGCGCGCGCAGCCCCGCCGGCACCTCCGCGGCCACGCGCGCCGCCGGATAGCGCCCCTGCCGCGCACGCGCCAGCGCCGCCGTCGACAAGTCGGTCGCCCACACGCTGAACGCGCCGCCGCGCTCGGCCAAGAGCATCGCCAGCGTCCACGCCTCTTCGCCGCTGGCGCAGCCCGCGCTCCACGCCGCCACCGTCGACGGCAACGACGGCAGCACGCGCTGCCCGAGCGCTTGGAGCTGTGCGCCGTGCCGGAAAAAACGGGTCTCGCCCACGCGCAGAAGCTCGATCAGCCGATCGAGCTCACCGCCGTCCGCGGTCGCGCGCGCCACGTATTCCTCGTCGCTGACGCCGAGGGCCGCCGCGCGCTCGCGCACCCGCGCCGCCAGCGCCCACGCCGGCGGATCGAGCCCCGCGCGGGAGGCGAGCAGCGGCGCCAACACTTCGTGCACGCGCGATCCCCGCTATCCCCGCGCCGTCTTGCGTCGCTCGCTCGATCGCTCCGGCAGCGCCGGCGCCGACGACGACCCGAGCGCGCGCGGCGCGCCATTGCCCGCGTGCCCGTCGTGCGCCGGCTCGACGCGAAACGCGCGCACCAGCCCCTCGAGCTTGATCGCGAGCGCGTGCAGCGCCTCGCCCTGCACGACCGCCTCCTCCGACGAGCCGAGCACTTCTTGCGCGATCTTCTGCACCGCGTCCATGTTGCGCGCGATCTCGTCCGACACCACCGCCTGCTCCTGCACCGAGCGCGCCGTGTCGCTGATGACGTCGACGATCTGCTTGAGCGACGACAGCGTCGAGGTCACGCCGCCGGTGCCGAGCTCGACCTGCGCCATGCCCGCTTGCATCGACTGCACGGCCTCGAGCGTCTGCTCGGTGATGGTCGCAATCAGCGCCTCGATGTCCTTGGCGCTCTGCCCGACGCGCTTGGCCAGCTGCGATACCTCGTCGGCGACGACGGCAAACCCGCGCCCCTGCTCGCCGGCGTGCGCCGCCTCGATCGACGCGTTGAGCGCGAGCAGCGACGTCTGATCCGAGATCTGCCGGATCACCTCGACGATGTTGCCGATGCGCTTGGACGACTCGCCGAGCTGCCGGATCTTCTCCGCCGTGTCCTCGAACGACGAGCGCATCTTGTGCATGCCGGCGATGCCGCCCTCGGCACGCGAGCCCGCCTCCTCGGCCACCTTCTGCGCCTGCATCGCGTTGTCGGCGACGGTCTGGATCGACGACGACAGCTCGGTCACCGCCGCCGTCGACGACTCGATGCGCGCCGCCTGATCCTTGGCGCCGCCCAGCATCTGCTTCGACGCCGCCGAGATCTCCGCCGACGATGCGCCCACCTGGAACGACGCCCCCTGCACCTCGGACGCGAGCATCTGCATCTTCTCGAAGAGCGCGTTCAAGTTTTCCGCGAGCTCGTGCATCTCGATGCCGGCGTTGCGCGACACCTTGAGCCGCCTGGAGACGTCGCCGCCTTCGTGTCCGAGATCGGCGGTGGCGTCGATGAACTGGCGGATCGGCCGCGTCACCACCATCGAGATTCCGAACGCGATCGCGGCAGCCAGCGCCAGCGCCACTGCCGACTCGATGAGGTTGTCGCGGACGATGGCGTGCATGCGCTGCGTGCGCTCGACGCGGTTGCGCAAGATGAACAGGTTGCCGAGCGATCCTTGCGACGATCCCTCGTAGCCGTTGAGCTGCGCCGGGAAGAAGTCGTGCTGCCCGTCGTGCAAGCGCACCACCGACACCTTCTCGTCGCCCTCCTGCACCGTCTCGCGCGCGTCCGAGCGCGTGGCGCGCGCCAGGTCGTCCCAATCGTCGTTGTGCGCCGAAGCCGCCGTGGTGCGCGAGTTGTGGATGAGCGCCAGCTCCACCTGCTTCTTCGGATCGTCATCGGTGCCCTGCTTGAAGTCGGAGAAGACGCGCTCGAGGTGCTGTCCGATGAGCAGCGCGCCCACCACCTCGCCGTCGCGCAGGACCGGCTCGCCGGCGACGACGTAGGCGCGGTTGCGATACTCGAGCAGCGAGTCGTCGATGCTCATGCCCTGGCGCAGATCGGTGATGGCGCGCATCGAGCGCGCCGACGACGCGTCGATGTCACCGGCGGCGGTGGCGTCGCCGTGACGATCGACGAGGATGATGAAGTCGGGATGGATCGTCTGCGCCAGCGACTGCTGCACCTGCACCAGCACCGGCTTGGCGGCCTCGTCGTTGCCGGCGGCGAACACCGAGCGCAGCTGCGGCGAGACCGCCCAGACGTCGCACGCCGCCGCCATTCCGTGCGCGATCGCGCGCTCGAACGCCTGGTAGCGGCTGAACACGCCCTGCAGCTCGGTGGTCATGCGCCCCGCCGATCGCTGCACGAGCTTGGTCGTGTACCAATAGTTGAACGCGAGGATCCCGATCGCGAGCGAGAAGCACCAGTGGAAGATCTTCCATTTGATGCTGATCTTCGGCCATTCCATCAACGCATCTCCCGTCGGTAGGGCGTAAGGTGAGGCGAGCCGAGAACGCGCTCGGGCGCGAGCACCAGAAGCGGCCGCGGCGGCCCCTCGTGGTGCGCGGCGGCGATGACGCCGTCGAGATAGGCGGCCGGCTCGGCGGCGAGCGTGGCCGGCGGTGGACGCAACTCGTCGTCGGCGACGTCACGCACGCCGTCGAGACCATCGACGAACAATCCGGCCGCGGGGCGATTGGCGGCGTGGCGCGCGTCGCGCACGCCGGCGAGCAGGCTGGCGCGCAGGATGACGATGTTCTTCGGCGGCGCGCGCCGTCCGCCGTCGGGCGCGGCGGCGGCGTCGAGCGCGAGCAGGAGCGAAAGATCGAGCACGGCCACGACCTCACCGCGCAGGTTGATGAGGCCGGCGACGAACGGCGGCACCAGGAACAGCCGCGTCAACGGCCGCTCCGGAATGGTCTCCTTGACCGCGGCGATGGGAACGCCGAAGTCCTGCCCTGCGACGTGGAAGCAAAGTAGCTTCACGGCGCGAATATCTTACACGCTATCCGACGAGTCGGCGATAGGCCGCGCTGACGGCGGCGAAGCGGCGCTCGAGCTCGCGCAGCTCGTCGGGCGCGGCGTTGGGGTGCACGTCGGGATGGAGCGCGCGCGCCAGCCGGCGATAGGCGCGCTTGACCTCCTCGGCATCGGCGCCGTCGGCGACTTCGAGGAGCGCGTAGGCCGACGCGAGGCTGAGCTCGCTCTCGACGCTGAGCGTGCCGACCGCCTCGAGAAACGCGCACAGCCGCGCCACCCGTGCCGGCGGCGTCACGCGCGCGTTCTCCAGCTCCTCGAGGGTGCGCGCCGTCGCCAGCATGGCCACGAGCGGGCGCTCGTCGAGGCCGATGCAGCTCGCATGCGGCTGCGAGACCAGCTGCAGCCGCGCGCCGCCGCTCACGCGCGCGCGAAACGCCTCACCGTCGGCGGCGATGACGTTGCGCACGACCGCGGCGGGATGAAACGGCGCCACCGGCCCGCGCTTCAAGATCGGCAGCTTCTCGTCGAAGCGCCAATCGACGTCGTCGCGCTTCAGGATGACGCGCAGCTGCTCCTCGCCCTGCGACGGCGGCGCGCCCAAGGTCCACTTGAGCGGAAACCAATCGATCGCGTGCACCCAGCCGCGAAACAGCTCGATCCGCACCGCCTGCGCGCGCAGCTCGCGCACCTCGGCGAGCGTCACGCCGCTGCGTTGACGATGCGAAAGCTCCCACAGAAGCGAAGTGCCGAGGATGCCGGGGGATGCCACTCGCTACGATTGTAGCGGACGGCTACGGTTTCTGACGCTTGTTCGCGTCGTCGACGATGCCGCGGGCGCGAGTCTCTTTGAGATGCTGATCGACCATCTCGGTCACGTCTTCGGTGAACTTGACGCGGCCGTCGGCGATCTCGCGCAGCGCGGTCACCGCCGGCTTGTTGTCACAGCGCACGAGCGGGCGCGCGCCCTTCGAGAGCTGGCGCGCGCGCTCGGCGGCGAGGATTACGAGCGCGAAGCGGTTGCCGACTTTTTCGAGACAATCTTCAACGGTCACACGAGCCATGGTCGCGGGAATGTAGCCGATTGCTGCGAGGTGTCAAGCGTCTTTCACCTTGAAAGGTGTGCCCTCGCGTCGTATCGTAAAGTTGAGAGTTCTCGCGCCCAAACGGAGAAAGCGACTACCATGCGTGTCATCCCCATCAACTGGACCGA
>DASXOU010000906.1:0-5862 GCA_036494045.1 Polyangia bacterium
AGCCGGCCGGACGGCCGCCGCCTACCAGGGAGGGGCGAGCGGAATTGGAGACGATCCGAGTCGGCTTGACCAGCTCCTCGAACAGCACCACCGCGCGCTTGAAGCCGACCGCCATCGCGCGCGACGAGATGGTCGCGCCCGAGACGACGGTGATGTCGGCGCCGACGTCGATGGGATCGTTGGCGCCCTTGCCGACGAACTGCGCGCGGAAGCGCTCGTCGCGCACCTCGTCGCCGCGCGCCTCGCGATAGACGACGACCTCCTGGCGCATCACCTTGCCCGTCGGCGACAGCTTGACCGCGAAGGTGATGGGCAGGTGCTCGCCCTTCTCGTCGTCGATGAAGGCGTAGCCGTCGACGATGCCGTTGGAGGTCGCGACGTAGAAGGTGTAGTCGCGGTGCGCCGGCGTGTAGCCGAGGCGTTGCGTCACGCGCGCGAGCACGACGTCGTCGAGGTGTACCTTCTGATAGGTCACCTCTTTGGAGGTGCGGAAGAAGTCGGAGAGCAGATCGCGCGAGCTGTAGTAGACCTGATCGGCGCGCGCCGGCGCGGCGAACACCATCAGCGCCACGAGCGCAGGGAAAATGATTTTGAAAACGATTTTCATTTCCTAGTACTACATATACGCGGGCGTCGCAGCCCTGTCAACACGCGGTTTTTAGAGGAATTTACGAAGGACTTGGCTTACTTGCGCTTGACGACGAGGCGGCCTTCCCAGCCGGGAGGCAGCGCCGAGAGCGACTGATCGAGGGCGCGCAGCTCGCGGATGCGGTCCTCGAGCTTCTTGACCGCGCGCTCGGCGAGCTCGATGAAGCGGCTCGCCTGCGGCGCGTCGGCGCCGCGCTCGCGCAGGAGCCAGAGCGCGTTGAGCATGGTGTTGAGCGGGTTCTTGAGCTCGTGCGAGAGGAACGACAGCCACGCGCTGCGGCGGTTGATCCGTCCCGACTCGATGGCGCGCCCGACCTCGACGGCGGCGCGGTCGACGAGCTGGCGCAGTCGCGCGACGCTGGCGCCGTCGAGCCGCTCGGTGCCTTCGCCGATCTCGACGAGCGCGCGGCCGGCGCGCAGCACGCGCTCGACGGCGAGCGAGGCCGGCTGCAGCCGCTCGACGAAGGCGAACGCCACGTCTTCGACGCTGTCGAAGTGCACGTCGCCGACGGGCGCGCCTTCGGTGGCGCGGATCCACAGCTCGCGAATGAGCGGCTCGAGCACCGCGTCGTCGGCGAGCTCGTCGCCACGCTTCTGCAGCTCACCCTTGATCTCACCGAATGACGTCGCGCTTTGCATCCCGGTTACGCTCCAACGCGAAAGAGGATCGTTGTCAAAATCTTCGGAAACGTAAGCAACGCCCGGTAGGAAACAAGCGGGCGGCTCTCGACCCAGCCATAGGATGGCGAGAAAAGCGTCGTCTCTATCGAGGGTTCGGTCGTATCAGGCGCCGACCTGACGAGCACGCAAGTTTCGCCGATCATGACGGCGCCGTCGGCGGCGAGCGGCCCGAGCGCGGCGGCGAGCTCGTCGAGCCGACAGCGCGCGGCGTCGGACAAGCGGCGCGAGACCGGCTGCGCCAGGTGCCAGCGCTGCTCGACGGCGGCGGCGCCGCGGCCCGAGAGCACGTCCTCGACGACGACGGCGTCGAGATCGCGACGCAGCGTGAGCTTGCGGCGATGGCGCGCGCGGCACGGCAGCCGCGTGTAGCCGGCGTGCTCGCCGACGACGCTGGCGCGGGCGCCGGTGTCCTCGAGCACGACCGGCGGCACGCGCGCCGCTTGCATGAGCGCGAACGGGCGGCCGCGCAGGATCGGCGACTGCTCCTGCCCGTCGACGACGATGGTGGAGTGGGCGGCGGTGCCGCGAAAGCGATCGCGCAAGACCATGTCGGCGGCGTAGCGCGCGGTGCCGCTGTCGACGATGAGCGGCGCGCCATCGAGCCAGACGACGAGCGCGAGCTGATCGTTGTGCGCGTGGCCGCCGACGCCCTTCTGCCCGTAGGAGCCGGAGCGCAGCGCGACCTGCCAGTGCTCGCTGCGAAGGACGTGCACGCCGCCGGTGGGGAACGACGCCGACGACGGCGCCGGGCGCGCAGGCAGCCAGTCCCAGACGCGGCGCGCGGCGGCGGCGCCGGCGAGCCACAGCGCTTCTTCACAGAGCGGCTGGCCGGGCGCGCGCAGCTCGGGATCGCCGAAGAGCGTGGCACCGACGGGCAGAAGATAGGCGTGCTCGCGCGCGGCGCGCGGAACGATGGGGAAGAGGCGCGCGTCGTCGCCGTCGCCGAACGCGGGCTCGCAGCCGTCGGGGCCGAGGTAGCCGCGCACGAAGACGAACATGCGATGCAGCGCCTCGATGACCGGCGACGGGCGATCGGCGGCGCGCGCCCACAAGTGCGCGGCGAGCACCAGCTCGAGCGCGAAGCGGTGATAGGCCGTCGACGCTTCGAAGTGGGCGCCGTCGCGGCCGACCTGGCGCGCGCATTCGGCGGCGAGCGCGCGCTCGGCATCGTCGCGCCAGCGGCGGGCCCGCGGCGCGCCATCGAGCGCGAGGCCGAGCGCGTAGAGGCCGACCCAGTTGCCGAGGAGGTGATTGGCAGGGACGATGCCGCGATCTTCGAGGTGCGCGGCGAGAAAGCGGCCGTCGGCGAGCAGCGCGGCGGCGAGGCGCGCGACGAACGCGGGCGAAAACGCGGCGGCGCCGCCGGCGAGCTCGAGGGCGGCGAGCCAGTGCAGGCAGCGCAGCGCGACCTCGAGTGGCGAGGCGTAGTGGATGCCGGCGCCGACTGAATTGTCGTCGAGGAAGCTGCCGATCTGGACGGCGATCTCGGCGCGCGCGCGCGGCATCAGCTCGGCGCAGACGCGCGCGGCGGCGGCGAGCTCGACGAGGTGGCCGGCGCGCGCGAGCTCCCAGGCGCCCTTGGGATCGACGCCGTCGGGGAACAGGCCGGCGCCGTCGCAGCGACGGCCGGAGAGCGGATCGCGCCGCCAGTCGATGCGTTCGCCGACGGAGCGCGCCACGCCGAAGACGTCGATCTCGTGGCGCAGGATCGCCTGGCCGCGCGCACGCAAGCGCGTCACCGCGTCGGGGAACAGCGCGCGATAATCGTCGGCGATGCCGTCGACGGCGAAGATGCGCGGCGCGCGCGCCAACGCGGCGGCGGCGGCGGCGATCGCGTCGTCGTCGAGCGGTGCCGGCGGCGACGGGCGCGACAGCCGCTCACCGACGCGGCGCGCCACCACGCGCAACAGATCCGCCGGCGCGGCCACCCGCAACAAGCTGCGCGCGTAGGCGAGGTCGACGCGCGCCATCGCTAGGGGCGCCGAAGGCGCGACAGCGACTGCTCGACGCACGCGACCAGCTCGTGCGCGCGGAAGGGCTTGGGCAAGAACGACGCGGCCCCGAGCTCGGCGGCGCGAGTCCACGACGCGTCGTCGCCGCACGCCGAGAGGAAAACGATGGGCACGTCGGTGGTATCGGGGTGCTCATGGAGCGTCGCGGCAGTGGAAAAGCCGTCGACCTGCGGCATGAACAGATCGAGCAGGATGAGGTCGGGCTTGAGCGCGTGCGCCAGCTCGACGGCGTCGCTGCCGGTCATGGCGACGGCCACCGCGTAGCCGCGCCTGCGCAGGAGGGCCGCGCAGATCTCGGCATGATCGAGCTCGTCGTCGACAATGAGCACGCGCGGCACACCGTGATGCGCCGGATGCGTCGTGGCGTCGAGAGAGTCCATCGCCAGCCCATCAAAGCAAGCGGCATACCGCGCGACCGCGCGAGGATCAGGCGACGCGCTCGAGCGTGAGCCGGCCATCTCCCGACGGCAGCGCGTGGGCATGTAGGCGACGGCGCGCCCGCCACGATCCCAGCACGGCGAGCGGCCAGAGAAGGAGCGCGGCGAAGATGGGCAACAGGCGCATGCGCAACGACTGATCAAGATCCGTACCGTCGGTGACGAACGTCCAAGCTTGCGAACCTACGTGTGCGGACGCACGCTGTACGCACGGCGGCAGTGTACGGTTTGCACGCGCGCGCGGCCGACGAGTGCGACGGTTGCGCATCGCCGGCGCCGATCCGATTGCATCGATTCGAACGCGCGTGCTAGTTTCTGAACCCCTGTTCGAAAGCTCCAAAGGAGAAGGCGCCATGCAGAAGAGCCTGAAAGAAACGCAAACGCACAAGAACTTGAAGGAAGCGTTCGCCGGCGAGTCGCAGGCGAATCGCCGCTACCTCTACTTCGCCAAGACCGCCGATGTCGAGGGTCAGCCGGATCTCGCCGGCCTGTTCCGTGACACCGCCGAAGGCGAGACGGGCCACGCGCACGGCCACCTCGATTATTTGAAGCAGGTCGGCGACCCGGCGACGGGCGAGCCGATCGGCAACACCGAGAAGAACCTGCGGGCGTCGATCGCCGGCGAGACCTACGAGTACACCAAGATGTACCCGGGCTTCGCCAAGACCGCGCGCGAGGAAGGCTTCGAGGAGATCGCCGAGTGGTTCGAGACGCTCGCGCGCGCCGAGAAGTCGCACGCGGGCCGTTTCCAAAAGGGCCTCGACTCGCTCAAGTAGCGATGCGCAAGCTGACACGCGCCGACATTCGCGGGCCGAAGCTGTACGCGGCCATCCGCGACGACTTGCGCAAGCGAGTCATCGAGGCCAAGCGGGTGCGGCGCGTGTCGGTAGGTCCGCTCGTCTCCGTCGTGTTCGAAAATCGCACGACGATGATCTTCCAGGTCGAAGAGATGTGCCGGGCGGAGCAGATCACCGAGCCGGCGAAGGTCCAGGAAGAGCTCGACGTCTACAACAAGATCCTGCCCGACGACGGACAGCTCGGCGCCACGCTGCTCGTCGAGATCACCAACGAGGCGGAGATCGCGCCGACGCTCGAGCGGCTGGTCGGGCTGCACGAGCACGTCTGGCTCGTCGTCGGCGGCGAGCGCATCAAGGCGGAGTTCGATCCCGAGCAGTTCGCGGGCGACAAGCTGGCGGCGGTGCAGTATCTGAAGTTCACGTTGTCGGCGGCGGCGCAGTCGGCGCTCGCCGAGGCGGGGACGGCGGTGGCGCTGGCGATCGATCACCCGAGCTATCGCCACGAGGCGCGGCTCGGCGAAGGATCGCGCGCGTCGCTGGCAGCCGATCTCGTCTAGCGGCTGAACGTTCGGGCGTTCAGGCGTTCTTCGCCGGCATTCGGCGCAGGATCTCCAGCACCAGTCGGCGCAGGCGGCGGCGATGCGGCTCGGCCTGCGTCGCAAAGTGCAGGCCGATGTCGAAGCCGGCGTCGCGCGCCTTCTTCCACTGCACCTTCGCCGTCGCGCGCGCGTGCTGCGGATCGGGCGAGTCGAGCTCGACGTCGATGGTGTCGCCTTCGATGCCGTCGCTGGCGAGGTGGACGCGCATGCCGCCTTCGCCGAGATCGACGATGGTGCCCTCGAGCGTTTTATCGCCCACGTGCAGCTTGACCGGCAGATCGCCGGGCACGCGCACCGACGCGCGCCGTTCGTCGCCCGGAAGATCCGACGACAACAGGCGCATCAGCCGCGCGTCGATGCTGCGGCGGCGGATCGCCTTCTCGAGATCGGCCGGGCCCGATTCGTGCTCGTACTGCGCCAGCTCCTGCACCAGCTCGGAGAACGACAGCTCCTCGACACGTCCCATGCCCACCTCCCGCTCGTCGATCGGTCTCGTCGATCTTATCGTAGGCCGGCGCCGCCGTCGACGGGAATGCAGGCGCCGGTGAGATAGGGCTCCTCGCACAGAAAGCGCACCGCGCGCGCGACGTCGGCCGGCTCGCCGGCGCGAGCGAGCGGCACCTTGGCGAGCTGCTGGCGGCGGCGCGCTTCGTCCCAATCGCCGGGGAAGATCACGGTGCCGGGCGCG
>DASXOU010000907.1:0-8685 GCA_036494045.1 Polyangia bacterium
CGATGAAGGACGACGGCCCCGGCGCAGTCCTCCACGCCCGCGTCGTCCTCGACCTGCCCGGCGCCGACGGCATCTACCCCAGCGACCACTTCGGCGTCTTCGCCGAAATCGCCCTCGAACAAGTAGAAAACGGCGTCTAACGGCCAGAACAACTCACAGGAAGCTCAAAAGGACAGAGAATTCATAATTGAGGGATCTTCAATTGTGGTTGTCTGACCTTTTGAGCTTTTGATCTTCCTGTGAGTTGTTCTGGGCTTTTACAGCGCGGCGAGCTCGTGGATCCTGCGCCACTGCGCATCCGTGAGCGGGACGAACGAGAGGCGGCCTTGGCGGACCAATGGGCTGTCGGCGAAGAGGGGGTCGCGCTTGATGATGGCGAGCGACACGGGCTTTGTGAGCGGCTTGCCCGCGCGCACGTCGATCACCACCAGGCGCGCGTTCTTCGGATCGGGATACGCCGCCTTCACGATCTCGCACTCGCCCACCGCCGACTTCTCGTCGCCGGTGTGATAGACGAGCGCGCGATCGCCGACGACGGCGCTCTTCATGAGCTTGAGCGCCGCCGGATTTTCGATCCCGTCCCAGCGCGTCTCCTTCGCTTTGACGAGATCGGCGAAGCTGTAGGTGGACGGCTCGGTTTTCAGCAACCAGTAGGCCATGTGCGCGCATCTTATCGCGCAAGTCCGCGACCGCCGCAATATGCGTTGCGGCTGAGCTCGGTCTGCGGCAATTTGCCGCATGGTGTCTTTCGGCCTAACGTCTTAAACATGGGGTTGGTGCCCTACAAGGTCCTCATCGTCGACGACGACGTCGACGCGCGCGAGCTCCTTCGCATCTATTTGCACGACGCCGGTTACACGACTCTCGAAGCCGTCGACGGCGAGCAGGCAGTGGAGCTGGCGACCAGCGCCGCGCCCGACATCGTGCTCATGGACGCGATGCTGCCGCGCATGAACGGCTTCGAAGCCGCGCGCCGCATCAAGCAGGAGTTCTCGGGCGAGTTCTTGCCCATCATCATGGTGTCGGCGCTGCGCGACCAATCCTCGAAGCTGCTCGGCTATCGCGTCGGCGTCGACGACTTCCTCAGCCATCCACTCGATCGCATCGAGCTCGGCGTGCGCGTCGCCGCGCTCTTGGCGCTGCGCGAGCGCCATCAAGCGCTCACGCGCCGCAACGAAGAGCTCGCCGAGCTGCAGCGCTTCCGCGACGAGATGTCCCACACGGTCGTCCACGATCTGAAGAACCCGCTGTCGGTCATCCTGGCCAACCTCGCCTACGCCATCGAAGAGCTGCGCCAGGTCGGCGACGTCGTCGATCCCGACGTCGGCCAATCGCTCGTCGAGTCGCAAGAAGCCGGCCGCCGCCTCTTGCGCCTGCTCACCAACCTCGCCGACACCGCGCGCATCGAAGCCAGCCGCCTCGAGACCGTCGCGCAGCCGACCGCCGTCGGCAAGATCCTGGCGCAGATCGCCGCGCAGCGCCGCGTGATCGCGACGACGCGCGAGATCCGCATCGACGTGCGCGTTCCCGCCGACGTCGACGCCACGATCGACGTCGACCTGGTCACGCGCGCCATCGAGAACGTCGTCGACAACGCGGTCCGCTACACGCCGACCGGCGGCACCATCGCGCTCAGCGCCCGCCGCATCGACGACGACGTCGAGATCGCCGTCGCCAACGACGGCCCACCCATCCCGCTCGACGCGCGCCCGGTGATCTTCGAAAAATACGGCCAGACCGGCAAGCACTCCGGCCGCATGAACCTCGGCCTCGGGCTCTACTTCTGCCGCCTCGCCGCCGAGGCGCATCAGGGCACGCTCCTCTTGCGCGAGACGCCCGAGTTCGCCACCGAGTTCGTCTTCCGCCTGCCGCTGGTGCGCCGCGCGCGCCACGCGACGCCGCCGCCGCCCGAGCTCGACGAGCCGCCCGACGACAAGAAGCACTGAGCGACTACATCTTGGGAATGACGATGAGCTGCATCGCGTGCGCCGGCACGCTGAGCGCGATCATGTCGGAGGCGACCGCGTAATCGGCCGGCGTCGTCGGCGCGCCGCCCTCGACCACCTGCCACACCTGCGCCGTCGCGCCCGCCGAAAAATTCAGGAGCGCCAAGGGAACCGAGAGCGCCGCGGTGTCCTTGTTGATTACCATGACCGTCAGCGCGCCCGTCGGCGAATCGATCGCGCCATACACCGCTGCCGTCGCGACCGGGCTCGCCGCCGTCACCGACGTATCACCAAAGCCGTGCCCGGCGCCGTCGGCGTTGCGATAGAGCTGGAACGCGCGATAGGCCGGCGTCGGCGCGCCGCTGCCGTCGACCGGCGTCGTCCAATAGGCCGCCAGCCGCACGCCATACTTGCCCCACAGCCCGAGCACGTCGGCCTCGACGAGCCCCGCCACCGGATTGGTCGCGTCGTTCAAATCCCAGTTGTATTCGCTCACGCACACGTCGGTGCCCGGGTATTCCGCCGCGATCCAACCTTGAATGCGCGGCAGAAGCTGCATCGGCTCGTTCATGAAATCGTTGAACCACGACGGATCGTGATAGGTCGCGTCCCACATCGAGCGCGTGTTCTGCAGCGGATCGCCGCCCTGCGGGTAATAATGGAAATCGAGACAATCGACCAATCGCACGCCGTTTTGCGTTTGATAGGTCTTCAATTGCCGCAGATACCACTGTGCCAGCGGAATCCCGCCGTGCGCCATTTGATCGGCGCTATTGTTGTTCGCGGTATCGAGCCCGCTCACGAATAGATCGAGCGCATACCACGCGGTATATCCGAGCACGTACGCGCTCGCGTTGTTGCTCTTGATGACCGGCGCGTAATTCATCGTCGCCGACCAGACGTCGTCGGACGACACCGGCGTGGCGCGCACGTCGTGATGCGTCGACGGCCACAGCGTCATCTCGTTGTCGAGCTGGAACATGGTGACGCCGCTGCCGAGATGCTGCACCCACGACGCTTCGAACGTCGGCGTCACCGTCATGGAGTCGTTCGTCGGATCGCCGGCGATCAAGTTTCCGCTCGAATCCTTGCCGTTGCCGCAATGTGAATCGTAGGGATCGACCATTTGCTGACTCGGATATTTGTCGGTCGGATATCCGCACGTATAAGGATGATTGGTCGCGCTATTGGCGAGCGGCGTGAATCCAATCGTCGGAATCGTCATCAGCGTGGCCGCGCCGGCGCCCTGGTTGGCGCTCACGAAGTCGTCGGCCGAGTCGCCGGGAATATTCTCGTAGTAGTAGCTGAAGTCGTGGTTTCCGACGTTGGTCTGCCAATTGAACAGCGTGGTGCCGTCGCCGCCCCAGCGGTTGAGCGGCACGTTGAGCGCGGTCAGCGTCGCCGGCGTGGCGAACGCCAGGCCGTAGACCTCGGGATGGATCGCGTGGCGCCCGTTGCCGGCGTCGACGACGATGGCGTTGCCCGGCAGCGCCGTGCACGCGCCCGACGAGCACAGCTGATCGGCCGGGCAGGCGCCGCACGATCCGCCGCAGCCGTCGTCGCCGCAGACGAGCCCGCCGCAGCTCGGCGCGCAGCCGGCGCCGCCGCCGCCGCCACCGCCACTTCCCGCGCTGCCGCCACCGCCGGTGCCACCGCTGCCGCCGCCGCCGCCGTGATTGGCCGAGCCGCAGCCGCCGGCCGCGACCACGGCCGCCCACAGGAGCGCGATCGAAATTGCCATCCGCGCCATGCGACGATCCTATAATGAAACCATGTTCACCGTCGAGCACCATGCCGGCCGGCTCATCGAGACGCGCACCTCGCACCTGGCGTCGCTCGAGGAAGTGGCCGCCTTCGGCGCGCGCTTCCGCGAGATCGCCGGCAAGCTGCCGGCGGCGCAAGTCGTCATCTGCGGCGACTATCGCGGCATGCGCATCCTCTCGCCCGACGTCGCCGAGCGTTTCGTCGCCATGCTCACCGCCGCCAACCCGCGCGTCGAGCGCTCCGCGATCTTGTGCTCGCCCGACCACGCGACTTCGCTCCTGCAGATCGAGCGCACCGTCAAGCAGGCGGCCAATCCCTCGCGCCGCACCTTCCGCGACGCCGGCGACCTCGCCGCCTGGCTCGGCCAGCTCCTCACCGACGACGAACGCGCCCGCCTCGCCGAGTTCCTCGCGCCTTGAAACGCATGAACGACGTCACGGCGCGCCTTGCTGTGGCTTTGGCGCGCATTTGAGGACATGCGTGGACCAATCGCAACGCTGATGAAACGGACATGGCGCACATCCGAAGTCGCAGGCCAGCTCGACGACGACCTTCAGAGCTCGGAGCGCCTGTGGCCCGAGAAGCCCGTCTATTCGGAGCGTCGCGGTCTCCAAGAGTGTCGTCGGCGGAACTCGCAGCTCGTCGAATGGGCTGCACGAACCCACCATCAGCGACCAATCTCATGAGACGTTGTTTCATCGAACGTCGGCGCGCTCGCCCGGTTTGCCCCAGCGCGCGACCACGTGCGCGACCGCCACGTGATATTCGCCGGCGTTGCGCGTGATCGCGTCGACGAACGCGCGCGCGAACAGCGCCACGCGCGCGTCGTGGTCGCGCATGTCGAACCCGCGCGGCAGCGAAAACGGCGCCAGCGTCACGCGCCGCCCGTCGACCACCGGCGCCGGCACCGCGCGCAGCGCGAGCAGGCGGCGCAGCGCCCACGGCTGCGGCCGCGACGGCGGCGGTCCGATGTGATGCGTGAAGATCGCCTGCTCGCGCGCAAAATGGCGCGCCGTCAGCCGCGCCAACGTGGCAAAGCGCGTCTCCGGCTCGGCGATGGCCAGCCCCTCGAAGAGCGCGCGGGCGAGCGCGCGGCACTCCTCGTCGAACGTCGGCGGCAGCGGCCCGTCGACGAGCGCGGCGGCGAGCTCGCCCTGCCCCTCGCGCCGCAGCTCGTCGGCGCGCAACGCCAGCAGCACCGTCGGCAGCGAATCGGCGAAGATGCCGCGATTGGTTCGCCTGAGCACGTCTTCGCTGCCGTCGGTGAGCTCGGCCAGCCCGCGCCAGCCGAGCCGCCGCGCCGCCTCGCCGAAGATCCCGTAGACGCGGTTCTGCCGCATTCCCTCCATCACCTGCTCGATGCCGAGGATCGCCACCACCGGCCACGGATAGGCGAACCGACAGCGCCGCCCGATCTCGACGTAGCCGCCGACGCGCGCGTGCACGCTGCGGTTGTAGCGGCGCAGAAACTGATGCGTCTCGCGTTGCAGCGCCGTCAATTCCTCGTCGACACGCGCGCGCAACCGCACCGGCACGCGCTCGAGCGCCGCGCGCCACGCCGCCGCGGCCTCCGCGAAGTCCTCGCCGGTGAGCGCGAACAGATCCTCGCCGAAGAGCTGGAACGACTGCGCCCGATCATCTCCGAGACGACGGCGCAACGCGTCGATGAGCATGGTGAGCATGATGAAAAATCTATTAGTTCCGTTTGACAAGTCCGAGCGCCGCGCCAATAGTGGGGACGAACGCCGAATCCGTCGAACGCGACGGAGCGGGGGAACCAGGTAGTCGGGGCGAAGCGCGCAAGCGCCGGGAGACCTCCCCTTCCGAGCCCGTCAGCTAACCCCGCAGGCGTGGACTCCGACACGGAGGTTGCCATGAAACACGCCAGCAACAACGAGCTGCAACAGGTCGCGCGCCATGCGCTCGCGCTCGGCTACGCCGCCATCGATTCTCCGACGGCAAACCGCGTCGGCGAGGCGCGCAAATTGGTCTTGAAGGTGCTCGGCGCCATCGACGACAACTTGTGCGGCGGCGAAATCGGCGAGCTGGTGCAGGCGCTGCGCACCATGGCCGCCGAGCTCACGGGACTACAGCAACAACCTGTCTGACGCGTTACAATGCGGCGATGAGCGCCCCACGCGAAGTCGTCGTCCGCGGCACAGCGAGCGGCTTCGCGCAGATCGTCGAGGTCGAAGGGCTGCACCTCGTCGCCGACGAGCCCGCGGAATTCGGCGGCAGCGGCACCGGCCCCACGCCCTACGATCTACTGTTGGCCGCGCTCGGCACCTGCACCTCGATGACGGTCGGCCTCTACGCGCGCAAGCACGAGATCCCGCTCGACGGCGTGACCGTGCGCCTCAGCCACGCGCGCGTTCACGAGACCGATTGCGAAGAGTGCCCCGACCACACGCGCCGGCTCGACCGCATCAGCTTGACCTTGGAGCTGGCCGGCACATTGAATGACGAACAGCGACAGCGACTGCGACAGATCGCCGCACGCTGCCCTGTGCACAAAACGCTCACGTCGAACATCGAAATCGAGATACGGTGACCCTCCATGCCTGACGCCAAACCCGAGCTCGAGCCCAGCGCCGCGCCCCGCGTGCACTACGCCCGCGCCGAGGCGCTGCCCGGCATCATGCTCGTGACCTCGTCGTTCCGCGGCAACATGCCGCCCTCGACCATCGATCGGCGCTGGGTCTTCGCCTGCACCGACGTCGGCGACGGCGACGCCTCGGTCGGCCCCAGCGAGATCCGGCTGCAGCCGGGCGTGCTGCTCGCGCTCGAGCCCGGCGACTGCATCACGCCGCTGCGCCGCCGCAGCGCCGAGTCGGCGTTCCGCACCGTGCTCGTCGAGCCGGAGTATGCCGCGCGCTTCCTCGAGACCGCGTTCCCCAACGGCGGCGTCAAGCTGCGCCGCGGGCTGCTCGGGGATGCGGCGCTGGTTGCATTCGACGCTCTGTGGGTGGCGGTGATGGCGTCGGGCGCGGCGCTGGAGCAGGAGGAGCTTCTGGCCGCGTTCCTCGAGTCGGCGAGCGACGTACAGAGCGGGCTGCCGCCGGCCGAGCTGACGCCGCTCATCGCGCGCGCCAAGAAGCTCCTGGAGGAGCGGTTCGCGGACGATGTGCGGTTGGAGCATTTGGAGGCGGAGATTGGGTTGTCGAGGTTCTACTTGGTAAGGCGCTTTCGCGCGGAGGTGGGGATGCCGCCGCACGCGTTTCAGCTGGCGATGCGGCTCGATCGGGCGCGCGTGTTGATCGCGGAGGGGATGGCGCTGTCGGATGTGGCGTCCAGGTGCGGGTTCACGGATCAGAGCCATTTGACGCGGCATTTTCGGAGGGCTACGGGGGTGGCGCCGGGGGCGTATGCGCGGTCGGCGGGGATACGAAGGTAGCGTCGCGGGCGGCGCACGCTCCTGGGCGGCGGTGGCCTGATCGCGTTGCCGGCGGTTCTCGACGGTGGTGCTCGCATCCACCGGTCGTGTGTCTCACGCACCGTGGTAAAGATGCCTAATCAAGATGAGGCAGGCGGGCTTTCGGTCTCGCACTTGGGGGGGCGCGCGGAAGGGCGCCGGGCGGAAGCGCGTCGCAGTGCGGGGGCGTGTCGTGCATCGGCGGCGGCCGCTGTTGAAGGCGCGCTTTCCGGTGCACGTCACGTGGCGCATGCGCGTCGCTGGGCTGCGTACGCGGCGCTGTTTTGGGGCGCTGGCGCGGGCGTTTTGGGGCGGGGCAAATCGGTTCGGGTTTCGGCTCGTGCACTACTCCGTGCACGGAAATCATGTTCATTTGCTCGTCGAGGCCGAGAACGAGCGCTCGCTGTCGCGCGGGATGAATGGGCTCGGCGTGCGCGTCGCCAAGGGGCTCAACCGCGCGCTGGGACGGCACGGCAAGGTGCTCGCGGATCGCTATCACGGGCACATTCTGCGAACGCCGACGGAGGTTCGGCGCGCGCGTAATTACCTTTTGCAGAACGCGGCGCGGCACAGCGGGCTGCGCGCGCCGGATCCGTACGCGTCGCGCCTGCCGGTGGTGACGCCGGGGACATTCTTGATGCGGCTGTTGCGCTAGCGCGTCGGCGGCCTACCATCGGCAGCATGGTGGAGCTGTATCATCTGCTTCCGGCGCTCGGCATCGCCGCCGACGGCGACGCGTACGACGGCTATTGGTGGATCATGCTCGCCGCCGTCGTCTTCGCGCTCGTGCTGCCGGTCATCTACCTGGCCGGCCGCCACGGCGGGCAGCCGCTGCACCGTTGACGCCGCTCAGTGGCGGTCGTCGCAGTGCGTGCGCACCACCTCGAGCAGCGTGTGCACGTCGATCGGCTTCCGCAGCACGCACACCGTATCGCTCGGCGCCCACTCCGGCGTCGCCGTCACCACGCACACCGGGATCGCGTCCAGGCGCGCGTCCTCGTGCATCCGCCCCGCGACCTCCCAGCCGTCCATCACGGGCATCATCAGATCCAGGATCACGAAGCACGGCGGATCGTCGGCCATCATCGCCACCGCCTGCTTGCCGTCGGCGGCGGTGCGCACGCGATAGCCTTCGTCCTCGAGCAGGAGCTGTAGCGACTCGCGGATGTCCGCGTCGTCATCGACGACGAGCACGCTCGTAGGCTGCACCACGCGATCCTAAGCAGGGAAAGTTCGTCCGCCCAGGGGTATGCTGCGCGCATGCACGCCGTTGCCACCGTTCTCGCCGCCCTGGTCGCCGTCGAGCACTTCTATTTTTGTGTCCTCGAGTGCTTCCTGTGGAACACGCCTTTTGGCCGCCGCACCTTCGCGACCACGCCCGAGTTCGCCGCGTCGACGGCGCCGATGATGGCCAACCAGGGCGTGTACAACGCGTTTCTCGCCGCCGGGCTCACGCTCGGCCTCTTGCGCCACGACGCCGACGTCGTGTACTTCGTGCTCGGCTGCGTCATCCTCGCCGGCGTCGTCGGCGCCGCCACGGTCAAGCGCAGCATTCTCTGGCTG
>DASXOU010000908.1:0-1642 GCA_036494045.1 Polyangia bacterium
ATCCCAAGCGCTATTCGCGCGCGGCGCTGATCGCCGTCATCGCTGCCCGCGAAGCATGGAGCGACGCGCACCTGCGCGTCGGCGAACCGGACGCCGGCGTCATCATCGGCAGCGGCGGCGGCGGCATCGACGTCGGCGAGCGGCAGTATCACGACTTTTTTCTAGAGCGCGGCCGCAAGGTCACGCCGTACGCCATCCCCGTGTCGATCGTCGGGATGGTGTCGAGCGAGATCTCGATCTCGCTGCGGCTGCGCGGCGTCAGCCACGTGCTGTCGTGCGGCTGCACGAGCTCGACCGACGCGATCGGATATGCGGCGAGCCTGATCCGCTCCGGCGACTCGGAGATCGTCCTCTCCGGCGGCACCGACGCGTGCGTGACGCCCGGGATGATGTTCGGCTTCTCGCGCATGCACGTCGTCTCGACGGCGTACAACGACTGCGCGGCCACCGCCTCGCGGCCGTTCGACCGGACGCGCGACGGCTTCGTGCTGGGCGAGGGCGCCTGGATGATCGTGCTCGAGCGCGAGGACCGGGCGCGCGCGCGGGGCGCGACGATCTACGCGTCGGTGGACGGGTACGGGTCGACCTGTGACGCTTATCACCGCGTGCAGATGGCGCCCGACGGTGTCGAGATCATGCGCGCCATTACCCTGGCGATCGAGCGCTCCGGCCATGCGCGCGAGGCGATCGGCTACGTGAACTTCCATGGGACGTCCACGATTCTGAACGACGCGGTCGAGGCGCGCTGCGTGCGCCAGATCTTCGGCGCCCACGCCGATCATCTGGCGGGGTCGTCGGTGAAGTCGATGGTTGGACATCCGCAGGGCGCCAGCGGCGCCGCCGGCGTGGTGACCGCCGTTCTGGCGATGGCGCGCGGCTTCCTGCCGCCGACGATCAACCAGCACGATCCGGATCCGGCCTGCGATCTCGACATCATTCCCAATCAGGGGCGCGCGGCCGGTGTCGGCGCGGCGCTCTGCAACTGTCTCGGGTTCGGCTCGAAGAACAGCGCGCTCGTCATCGGCGCGGCGTGAACGGAAGCCAGGCATTTCATGCTGGATGTCATCATCGTCGGCGCGGGGCCGGCCGGCACGACCGCCGCCCTCGTGCTGGCGCGCGCCGGCGCGCGCGTGCGCGTGATCGATCGCGCTGCGTTTCCGCGCGACAAACTGTGCGGCGACACGATCAATCCAGGCACGCTGGCGGCGCTGCGTGAGCTCGGCGTGGCCGACGGCGTGGACGCGCGCGGCCTGCGCATCGACGGCATGCTTCTCACTGGCGCCAGCGGCGTGACCGTCGAGGGCCGGTACCCCCGCGGGTTGTACGGCCGCTCGCTCCTCCGGCGCGATCTCGACTGGGCGCTGCTCGAGCACGCGATTCGCGCCGGTGCGCAGTTCGAATCGTCCGTCGCGGTCCGACGGGCCATCGTGGAGACGACGGCGGAACGGATCGTGACGGGCGTGGTGACCGCCGCGCGCAGCGGCAACGATGTCGAGTTGCGCGCGCCCGTCACGATCGCCGCCGACGGACGCCGATCGACGATTGCCTTCAGCCTCGGCATCGCCGCGCACCCGGCGCGGCCCCGCCGCTGGGCGGCAGGCGCCTACTTCGAGCAGGCCGGCGGACTTTCGTCGCTCGGCGA
>DASXOU010000909.1:0-1848 GCA_036494045.1 Polyangia bacterium
GTCTTTCATCGAAGCTCTGAGCCCCGAGGGAGACGCGGTTGACGCGACTGCGCCGCAGCAGCGCAGCGAGCTCCGGGGTCACCGTCTCGGGGTTCGCCTCGACCGTGACCTCTGCCGCGTCGGGAAGCGCGTCGAGAAGGCGCTCGAGCGCAGCCGCGTCCGTGAACGTCGGCGTGCCGCCGCCGACGAAGACGGTCTCGACCGGCGACGCCAGCAGCTCACGTTCGAGCTCGAGCTCGCGCAGCAGCGCCTCGACCTTCGCCATGTCCGGCTCGCGTCGCCTGAGCGCCTCGAGCTCGACGGCGTTGGCCACGTGATCGTCGAGCGACACCAGCTGCCGCGACAGCCGCACCGCCTCGACGTGCGACTTGACCTTCTCGCCCACGCTCTTGGCCCCGCGCAGCCCCGGCAGCGCCGCGATCTCGTCGGCGTGCGCGATCATGTTCTCGAGCGAGCCGTAGGCCTGGATGAGCGCCGCCGCCGTCTTCGGCCCCACGCCGGGGATGCCCGGCACGTTGTCGATCGAGTCGCCCATGAGCGCGAGCACGTCGCCGAGCCGCGACGGCGGAACCCCGAATTTCTCGGTGACCTCTTTTTCGCCGTAGGTAAAGCCGTGCGGCACGTTCTTCATGGTGTCGTGGAGCGTGACCTGCCCGTCGACGACGAGCTGCATGAGGTCCTTGTCCGACGTGACCACGACGGCGCGCTGCCCCTGCTCGCGCGCCTGGCGCACGAGCGTGGCGATGAGGTCGTCGGCCTCGCAGCCGATCGCCTCGATGACGGGGATGTTGAAGGTCTCGACCACGCGCCGCACCAGCGCGAACTGCGGCTTCAGATCGTCGGGCGGCTCCGAGCGATTGGCCTTGTACTCCTTGTACAGGTCGTCGCGAAACGAGCGCGAGCCGGCGTCGAACACGACCACGAAGTGCGACGGCCGATGGTCGGTCTCGAGCTTGATGAGCATCTGCGTGAAGCCGTAGGCGGCGCCGGTGGGCATGCCCGCCGTGGTCGTGAGCGGCGGCAGCGCGTGATAGGCGCGAAAGATGAAGTTCGAGCCGTCGACGATGTAGAGCGCGTCCGATTCCGCCATGGCGGCGGAGAGCCTAGCACGCGCTACGGAATCGGACCGTTCATGATCTTCGGCGGCACCAGGAAGAACACGTCGCGCGGGACGCCGAGGTTGAGCATCGCGCCGCCCTGCGCCAGGCCCTTGACCTGGAGCGTCGCGTGAAACATCTGCGGCTTGTCGGTATCCATCACCGCCGTGTTCATCTTGGGGATGACGTCGAAGCAGACGAGCTGCCCGTTGATGACGCCGGGGAAGGTGTCGGGCACGCCGTCGCCGCCGGCGGTCGCGAGCGGTCCGGTGAAGTTGTCCTGCAGCGGCGACGCCGTCATCGTGATGCACATCGACGCCGGCCCCATGCCCGAGAGGTTCGGCACCAGCTTCAACATGAAGTTCTCGACGGTCATCGGATCGACGTCGTGCGCCTCGACGTGGATGTCGAACTTGAGCCCGTTGGCCAGCGCCACGATGCCCGACGAGACGGCGTTGCCGATGCCGGCCCCGCTGCCGTCGTCGTATTGGAAGGCGAGCGGGCACAGGCCGTTGCCGTCGGCGGCGACGCCGGCGCCGCTGACCCCCGTACAGCACTGCGTGATCGGGCAGGTGGCCGGGCGCGTGCCGACGGGACCGAAGTCGCCGGGCGCGACGACGGCGCCGGTGTCGTAGGCGGTGTCGGTCATGCGCGTCGTCGAGTCGCCGGTGGCGCCGCTGGCGTTGGTGGCGGCGACGCCGATGAGGTGCGCGCCCAGCCCTTGCAGCGCGGCGACGGTGTTGTGGCGGCT
>DASXOU010000910.1:0-2600 GCA_036494045.1 Polyangia bacterium
ATCGAGGCGTACACCGCGGCCAACAAGAACCCGATCGCCGACGGGCTGGCGCTGCAGGCGATGCGGCTCATCGCGCGCCACCTGCCGCTTGCGGTGGCGACGCCGGGCGACAAGGTCGCGCGCGGGCAGATGCTCATCGCCGCGCACATCGCGGGCCTGGCGTTCAACTCGACCGGCGTCGGCCTGGTGCACGCGATGGCGCACGTGGTCGGCGCGCGCCACGGCGTCCATCACGGCACCGCCAACGCCATCTGCCTGCCGCACGTCATCCGCTTCAACGCCGCTGCGCTCGGCGGCTCCTATCGCGACGTCGCCGAGGCGCTCGGCATCGATGCGCGCGATCTCGGCGACGACATGGCCGGCGAAGCGGCGGCGCAGGCGGTGGCGCAGCTGGCGGCGCGGATCAAGCTGCCGGCGCGGCTGCGCGACGTCGGCGTCCCCGAGGGCGATCTCGACGGCTGCGCCGCGGCCTCGCTGGCCGACGGTGCCCTTGTATCCAGCGGGAAGCAGGTTACCGAAAAGAACCTGGTACTCGGCGTGTACCGGCACGCCTACTGACGGACGCGACAAAAGGGGAAAACGATGGACGTCGTGACGCTGGACGCGCAGGCCGCCGACAATGGGCTGGCGATGATGCTACAGGGCCTCCTCGCCGAGAACCTGGCGGCGAGCGACAAGAAGCGGCGCGCCTTCGAGTCGATGTCGTCGACGTTCGGGATCGTCGCGCCCGACGCCGAGGTCACGGTCACGCTCGCGTTCGACGGCGGGCGCTGCACGATCTACGACGGGCTGCGCCACGAGCCCGACCTCGTCATCACCGCCGACTCGGGCAAGATTCCCGAGATGAGCCTGTTGACGATCCGCTACGGCATGCCTTGGCTCCTCGACGAAAACGGCAAGAACTTCGTGCGCGCGCTCCTCAAGCGCGAGATCCGCATCGACGGGCTGATTCGGATCCCGCCGACGCCGTTGTGGGCGATGAAGACGGCCAAGGCGGCGCTCGATCTGGTACGGCTGACGCGGATCCTGTCGGTGAGCTCGTGAGCGCGCTGCCGGCGCGGGCGATCGGCGTCGTGCGCAACGCGGTCCAAGAAGGGCGCGACGAGAATTGGGGCGACGTGGTGTCGGAGCTGCACATCGAGCCGGAGCTGGCGCGCGGGCTCGACGGGATCGAGGAGTTTTCGCACGTCCTCGTCATCTATTGGATGCACGGCGCGACTTTCGACGCGGCGAGCGATCTTTTGCGCCGGCCGCGCGGGCGCGCCGACATGCCCGAGCGCGGAATCTTCGCGCAGCGGGCCAAGCATCGGCCCAATCCCATCGGCGTCACCGCGGCGGCGGTGGTCGATCGGCAGGGCGCGGTGCTGCGCGTGCGCGGGCTCGACGCCATCGACGGCACGCCGCTCCTCGACCTCAAGCCGTACTTCCGCGAGTTCGATCGCATCGAGGCGCCGCGCATCCCCGAGTGGGCCGAGCGCCTCATGCGCGACTACTTCTGAGGAGGCGCGATGTTCAACGTGTGCGCCGGCTGCGGCGCCTTGCGCGCGGACAAGATCGTGGACGAGGCCGCCGGCGTCGCCATCTGTCCCGAGTGCGGACATCGCCACCCGTTCGTGCGCATGCCGCTGCTGCTGGTCGGCGGCGCCAGCGGCAGCGGCAAGAGCACGGTCTGCCGCACGCTGGCGGCCGCCGCCGCCGACGAGGTCGTCATCCTCGACGACGACATCTTGTGGTCGGCGCACTTCGAGCGCGAGCCGCAAGCGTTCTTCGAGACCTGGCTGCGCGTCTGCAAGAACATCGCGCAGGCGCGGCGGCCGGTCGTGCTCTTCGGCGCCGGCACCGCCCTGCCGTCGAACCTCGAGGACTGCGTCGAGCGGCGCTATTTCTCGCGCCTCCATTATCTGGCGCTCGTCTGCGACGACGAAGTGCTGACGGCGCGGCTGCGCGCGCGGCCGGCCTGGCGCCGCTCCGGTGGCGACGCCTACGTCGACGACCACGTGCGCTTCAATCGCTGGTTCAAGGAGCACGCGGCGACGTCGACGCCGCCGATCGCGCTCGTCGACACGACGCACGAGCATGCCGACGCGACCGCTGCGCACGTCCGCGACTGGATCCGCCGCACGCTTCAGTGAGCGGCGAGGCAGATTTCGAGGCGGCTGATGACGAGCGCGTCGGATGAGCCGGCGGCTTTGACGCGGACGAGGACGTTGGCGTCGCCGGCGGCGACGGTGTTGCCGAGATCGGCGGCGTACCAGCGATAGGGCGCGACGTTGCTGACGAAGTCGAGCGCGGTCTGGCCGCTGTCGGAGAAGCTCTGCCAGCTGAAGCTGCCGTCGGTGGTGACGTCGTAGCTGCGGCCGAAGACGGCGAGCGTGGCGTGGTCGATCGTGGTCGGGCCGGCGGCGCTCAGCGCGATGTCGACGAAGTCGTCGTCATCGAGGAGCAGGCCGCCGCCGCCGAGCGGTTGGTCGACGAATTCGGGGGTGAAGCCGATCTGGTAGCCGTAGGCGCCGACCTCTTGCCGCGAGTGGTCGGGCATGCCGAAGGCTTCGTAGCTGACGGAGGCTTCGCCGGCGGCGTTGGTCCAGCGCACGCGGATC
>DASXOU010000911.1:0-4508 GCA_036494045.1 Polyangia bacterium
ACATGCGTGGGATCGCCCTGGGATTGCTTTTGGCCGGCTGCGCCGCGCCGGCCACCGAGATGAGGCCGTGTCCGAACGGCGATTGCGAGGCCGGGGCCGTCGCCGACAAGCTGCGCGACGATCCGTTCATGAAGCGCGTGAGCTTCGATCTGGGCTGCCCGGCCACCGGCATCACGGTGGTCGAGTTCTCGTCGTCGTCGCGCGGCGTCAGCGGTTGCGGCCGGCGCGCCACCTATGCGCAGCGCTTCCCGTACTCGCCGCTCGACGACAGTTGGGTCCTCGACACGCCGGTCGCGGCGATCCCCGATGCCTCAGCGCCAGCGAAACAGCCGTAACGCCAGTGCGAACGACGCGAAGCCCCAGGCGGCGACGATCGCCATCGGCCGCGCGATCGCGTTCAGCCCGGCGCCGTCGATCATGACGCCGCGAAGCGCGTCGTTGAGCGCGGTCAACGGCAGCGCGCGGATCACCGGCTGCAGCACCTCGGGGAAGCGCTCCGACGAGAAGAACACGCCCGAGAGCAGGAACATCGGCATCTGCACCAGGTTGATGAGCCCGTTGGCCGTCTGCGTGTTCTCGGCGCGCGACGCCGTCAGAAGGCCGAGCCCGGCGAAGGTGAGCGAGCCGATCGTCGCGCACGCGAGCAGGAGCGGCAGCGATCCACGCACGCCGACGTGGAACACCAGCCAGGCGAAACCGACCAGCAGCGGCAATTCGCCGAGCAGGAACAGCCCGCGCATGGCGCCGAACGCGATCAAAAAATCGCGCTTGCGCATCGGCGTGGCGAGCAGGCGCTTGATGAGCTTGCGCGTGCGCATCTCGACGATGACGTAGCCGATGCCCCACATCCCCGACGACATGAGGTTGAGCCCGAGCAGCCCCGGCACGAGAAAGTCGATGTAGCGCGAGCCCGGCTCGGTCACGCGCGCGTCCTTGACGGCCGTCGGATCGGTGCGGCCGTCGGCGCGCTGCAAGACGTCGTCGACGACGGCGCGCGCCAGCCGGCTCTCGGGTCGCGTCGGATCGTACTCGTAGGTGCGCGGCGTGCCGGCGATGACGACCAGCGAAACCTTGCCGGTGCGCAGCGCCTCCCTGGCGTGCTCGGCATCGAGGAGCTCGACCTTCACTTCGCGCGACGCCTGCAGCGCGTGGAAGACTTCCGCCGCGCCCGCGCCCTCTTGCACGGCCGCCCACACCGGCTCGGGCGGCCGGTTGCGGAAGGCGATGCCGAGCGCGAACGCGAGCACGATGGGAAACACGAAGGCCCAGAAGATCGTCGACGGCTCGCGATAGAAGCTGCGCCAGCGCGCCAGCGTGAGCTGCCACAGCGGCGAACGGTTTTTGCTACTCACGCAGCTGCCTCCCGGTGAGCGAGACGAACACATCCTCGAGCGTCGCGTGGTGCGTCGACAGCCGCGTCAGCGGCGCGCCGAGCTTCTCCAGAAAATCGAGCAGCGCCGGGATCGACACGTGCACCTCGTCGACGGTGAGCGCGAACCCGTCGGCGACATGGCGCGCCGCGCGCACGCCGGGCAGCTTGCCCAGCGCCAATTCGTCGACGGGTCTGTCGCTCGTGAACTCGACCACCTGCTGCCCGCCGAGCGACGCGATCAGCTCCGCCGGCGTCCCGAGCGCGATCATCTTGCCTTTGTCGACGATGCCCACGCGATCGCAGAGCCGCTCGGCCTCGTCCATGTAATGGGTCGTGAGGAGCACCGAGCGCCCTTCTGTGCGCAGGCCGTTGATGAGATCCCACAGCTGGCGGCGCGACTGCGGATCGAGCCCGGTGGTCGGCTCGTCGAGAAACAAGAGCTCCGGATCGCCGACCAGCGCGCACGCCACTGCGAGCCGCTGCTTCTGCCCGCCCGAGAGCTTGACGAACCACGCGTCGCGCTTCTCCTCGAGCGACACCAGCTTCATGAGGTCCTCGGGATCGCGCCCGTGATCGTAGAAGCTGCGAAACAGGCGCAGCGTCTCGGCGACGGTGAGCCGCTCCTGCAGGTGCGTCTCCTGCAGCGAGATACCGAGCCGCGCGCGCAGCCACGCGTCGTCGGTGGCCCAGCGGCGGCCGAGCACCTGCACGTCGCCGCCCGTGGGCTCGTTGAGCCCTTCCAGGATCTCGACGGTGGTGGTCTTGCCGGCGCCGTTGGGTCCGAGCAGGCCAAAGCATTCGCCGCGGCGCGTGACCAGATCGAGCCCGTCGACGGCGGTGACGTCGCCGTAACGCTTCTTCAGGCCGTGGACCTCGATGGCGTTCTCGCTCACGCGCGTCGTTTGTAAAGGAGAATGGTCAACAGGGCCATGGCGAAAAGCCCACAGCCGACAGTCGACGGTCGAGAACCGACGGAACAGCCGCAACCGTGCGGGCTTGGCGTCGCGCCGAGGTCGGCGGCGACACCTGCATCATTAATAGGTGTGTCGGGGAGGCACTCGGACGTGTGGGTCGATCGCGTATGGGTGCAATCGGTCGGCGACGCGCACGCCGGCTCGGGCAGATCGGGCACCGTCGCGCCGGTCGCCGGAATGTCGGCGCGATCGGGATAGGCGACCGCCAGCGCCGTCCAGTGCGCGGCCGTCGGTGGATGCTCCATCCAGCCAAAGATCTTCTCTTGATAGGGCGCGGTGCAGCCGGCGTTCGGATCGCACGTGCCGCGCGCCGAATCGTAATTGGGATTGTTCGGGTTGTTCACGAACGCGAGCCCGTTGTACGCCCACGCCGCCACGTACCAATCCTCGACGGTGCGCGGCTGATTATCGCCGACGCAGTTGGTCGCCCGCCACTTGTCGGCGAGGATGAGCGTGCCGGTCGCGAGGTTGTACGTGGCGTCGCCGGCGACGCGCGCGCGATCGAACGCCGGCGTCTCGCCTTTGTGCATGCCGCTCGTGACCTGCCCGACGCCGTAGCCGCAGTCGAAGCTGATGATGGTGCGCGAGGCGCCGCCCACTTGATCCGGCGGCGAATCGGGCACGCAGAACTGCTGCCAGCTCGACTCCTGCATCGCGATCGCGCGCAGCAGCTCGCACGGAAAGACCGCGGGCACGTCGTGCATCGGCTCGGGCTTGCCGCAGCCCTGCCCGAGGTCGTCGACGCTCGGGCCCGACGCGCCCCACGCCGCCGGGCCGCCGGCGACGAGCCGGAAGATCGGCTGCCAGTCGCTCGGCGACGGGTTCGTGCCCGGCGCCGCTTCGACGCCGCAGTTGCCCGTATTGCCCGACGACGACAAGGTGTACGACGGGCAGAACGCGAACGCCGGCGCGCCGGCGAGCACGATCGCCAGCCCAAGCGACCTCATCGCGTCTCCAGCCGCGTGCGCGTGCCGTCGGCGAGATCGATGCGCTCGACGGTCTCGAGCGCCGGCCGCACGTCGTCGCGGTTGTGCACGACGAGCGCGCCGCCCTCGACCGCGAAGTCGTGCGCGTAGGGCGGCAGCGACGGCAGGATCACGCGCTCACGCCCCGAGCGCCAATCGATCGCGCGCAACGACGCCATGCCCGGCTGCACCAGGTACACGATGATCTCGTCGCCGGCGAGCGCCGCCAGGTGCGCCTCGAAGCCCGTGGTCGCGTAGATCGTCCGCGCCCCGCGCGTGCGCGGATCGACGGCGTCGATGGTCAGCGCATCGACGCGCACGCGCCCCGGCACCGTCGGCCCGGCGACGCCGCGCTCGACCGCCACTTCGCCCGACGGCAGCGCCAGCGGATGCGACGCGTAGAAGACGCGATCGCACAATTCGACCGGCGCCCGCCCGGCCTCGGCGTAGAGCAGCGACGAGCCCCACGATCGATCGAGGCCCGTTCCGCGCTCGCCGACCGCGACCAGCGCCCCCGTCGGCAGGCGCGCCAGCTTCAACGCGCCGCCCGGAACATAGGCGCCGGCAAAGCGCGCCGCGTCATTCGGCGCCGCCCCCAACATGGCGACGGTCACCGCGATCGCCAGCGCGCGCATCGCCGCAGCATACCAACAATTTCCGTAAGTGATATGCTGGCGCAATCCATGGACAACGCGACGCGCCGACTGTCCGCCAACCTGCTTCGCACCATCGCCAAGGGCGGCGCGGAAGTCCGCCTCATCCAGACCTGCTCGGTCGAAATCTTGAGCGGCCCCGACGTCGGCAAGAACGCCAAGATGGACAAGCCGATCTATCGCATCGGCTCGCACGAATCGAACGATCTCGTGCTCGCCGACGACTCGGTGTCCAAGCATCACCTCGAGATCGCCATCGCTCCCGACGGCTATCGCGTCACCGATCTATCGTCGTCGAACGGCACGTTCATGGGCGGCGTCAAGATCGGCGAGGTCACCGTCGTCGAGCCGGTCACGCTCACCATCGGCACCACGACGTTGCGCGTCTCGCCCGCCGCCGTCGAAGCCGAAATCCCGGCGTCGACGCGCACCAGCTTCGGCTCGGTGCTCGGTCGCTCGGTCGCGATGCGCGAATTGTTCGAGCAGCTCGACGCCGTCGCCAAGAGCGACTGCTCGGTGCTCATCGAAGGCGAGACCGGCACCG
>DASXOU010000912.1:0-4125 GCA_036494045.1 Polyangia bacterium
AGGATGCCGGGAAACGCGAGCAGCACGTCGACGAAGCGCATGATCACTTCGTCGACCGTGCCGCCGAAGTAGCCGGCGATGGTGCCGACGGCGATGCCGATGACGAGGCAGAGCGCGACCACGCTCAGCGAGATGCCGGCAGCGAGGCGCGCGCCCCACAAGAGTTGCGAGAGCAGATCGCAGCCGTTTTCGTCGGTGCCGAGGAGATGCGCGTGGCTGGGCTTCTCGAGCAGGTGGCCGAGGTTCTGCGCTTCGGGGCCGTAGGGCGCGAGCCAGGGGCCGGCGATCGCGGCGAAGAAGAAGATCGCGAGCAGGCCGAGGCCGATCGCGGGGCCGATTCCGAGCCGTTTGAGCGCGGCGATCATTGGACGCGAATCCGCGGATCGGCGAGACCGTAGGCGAGATCGACGAGCAGGTTGACGGTCACGTAGCTGACCGCGATGACCAGCGTGCAGCCTTGGACGACGCGGTAGTCGCGCTGCGAGATCGCCTCCAGCAAGAGCGTGCCGATGCCGGGGCGCGCGAAGACCTTCTCGGTGACGACGGCGCCGGCCAGGAGCGAGCCGAATTGGATGCCGGCGACCGTGATGACGGGCACGAGCGCGTTGCGCAGGCCGTGGCGCAGCACGACGACGGTCGAGGACAGGCCCTTGGCGCGGGCGGTGCGTACGTAATCTTCGCCGAGGACCTCGAGCAGCGACGAGCGGGTCATGCGCGCGAGCATGGCCATGAGGTGCGTGCCGAGCATGAACGCGGGCAGCACCAGGCCGGCGAGGCCGGCGCGATCGTCGGCCGGGCCGGGCAGCCATTGCAGGCCGACATAGAAGATGGCGAGCAGGAGTGGGCCGAGCCACATCGCGGGCATGGAGATGCCGGCGAGCGAGACGATGGTGGCAGCGGCGTCGAGCGGCGTGCGTGGGCGCAACGCGGCCAAGATGCCGAGCGGCAGCGCGAAGACGAGCGCGACCACCATCGCCGCGGTGGCGAGCGCGATGGTGTGCGGCAGCGTCTCGGCGATGAGCGAGGCCACGGTGCGCCGCTGGTCGGGGCAGGTGTGGCCGAGCGTGCCATCGGCGACGTTCTTGACGAAGCGGCCGAACTGCACGAGGAGCGTTTGATCGAGGTCCATGCAGCGGCGCATCTCGATCTTGTCGATGGGATCGGCGCGCTCGCCGAGAAGGTTGTCGATCGGATCGCCGGGAATCATGTGCACGAGCAGGAACACCAGCACCGAGACGCCGAAGACGGCGCTCAGGCTCGACAAGAGGCGGCGGCGCAGGAAGCTAGCGCGCATGCGCCCGGATCAGAACGGGGTGGGCGTGGGCGCGCAGAACTTGGCGGGGGTGCCGTAGCCGTTGTTGAACGCGGGCAGCGGCTCGGCGCCAAAGGTGCCGGTCTGGCGGCACTCGTACCCTTCGCGGCAATCGCCGTCGTGGTCGCATTTGGCCATGCACCAGTGGCGCTCGGTGGCGCTCGGCGCGCAATGGCCGACGCTGTTGACGCAGCTCACGCCGCCCGGCGCCGATTTGTCGACGACGGTGTCGTCGCAGACGCAGCGGTCGTCGACGTCGGGGCAGGTGGCCTGGCTGAACGGGATCGGCTCCTGCGAGGTGTCGCAGGTCTCGTTGTCGACCGGCGTGAAGAAGCGGATGCAGACCGAGTCGCCGGGGCAGCTCGTGGTCGTGCAGTCGGCTTCGGTGCAGTAGCCGTTGAGCGACGAGAGGTCGCAGAAGCGGGTGCCGAGCGGGCTGCAGTCGACGTTGGACGTGCAAGCGTCACCAATCTGTGAGCCGCAACCAGCGACGAGAGCGAGCAGCGTGACCAGCGGGAACCGCCACATGAGCGGGCGCACTATAGTCGGGGGGCCGTGGGGGTGCAAGGCGACTCCCACGGTTGGGCGCGCGGCGGCGGCGCGGGGTTGCCTGCATCACGCGTCGAGGGTACGGCCGGACGTGCGACGGCGCGACTTTCTGCGCGCGGCGAGGAGCGCGAGGGCCAGGAGCCCGAGCGCGAGGAGCGCGCCGGCGAGGAGGCCGCGGTCGGCCTGCGTGGAGCCGATGGCGCAGCCGCCGCCGGCGACGAAGGGCGCGCCGATCTCCGAGCGCGCGTCCACGATGTAGATCACGGGATGGGCGGCGAGCGCGACGCCGTCGACGGTGACGCTGACCACGGCGGTGGTGCCGCGCGGCGCGTGCGCGGCGAAGGTGCGCTCGTAGCGCCCGCTGCCGGCGTCGACGACGTCGCCGGTGGGATCGCCGGCGCTGGTGCTGATGTCGACGGCGTGGCCGGCGCCGAGCGGGGTGCCGTCGTCGGCGCGCGGCGTGGCCGTGACCACGGTGGTCTCGTCGCCGGGCGGAACCAGGTCGCGGCTGACGCCGACCGACGAGGCGGTGGCGCTGACGGCGACGCCGCGGACGCCGAGCGCGAGGTTGACGGCGGCGAGCACGTCGAGCTTGCCGAAGCCGAGCTTGGGCGTGAAGCCGGCGCCGCCGTCGTTGGCGCTGACGCGGAGGATCTCGCGCACCGCGCTCGCGGTCAGCGTGGGATCGGCCTCGAGCAGGAGCGCGACGGCGCCGGCGACGTGCGGCGTCGATTGTGACGTGCCGCGCAGGACGCCGTGGACGCCGTCGTCGGCCCAGGTGATGTGGTCGCCGGGCGCGACGAAGAACGCGGAGGTCGGCTGGTCGGGGCTGGCGTCGCTCGACAGCGCCGAGACGATGTATTCGCCGGGCGCGACGACGTCGGGCGCGAAGCGACCATCGGCGGTCGGCCCGTTCGACGAGAAGCTCGACGGGTTGCCGACGACGCCGGACTCCATCGCCGACTTGCCGTCGACGGTGGTCCAGGCGACGCGCGAGATGAACGAGCCCACCGTGATGGCGTTGTGCGCGGTGGCGGGCATGTCGATGCGATCGTCTTCGTCGACGCGATCGACGAAGTGCGCGGGTGTGGCGGCGCTCGGGTCGTCGCTGATCCAGACGTCCCAGCGCGGCGCGTGGCCGTCGAAGATGATTTGCCAGTGGCCGCCGCCGGGCGCTGCGCCGGCGGGGCCGACGACGGTGACGCTGGCGGGCTGGCGGCCGTCGGCGCGCGGCGCACTCGAGGCGCCGTTGTCGACCAGCACCTGGCCGTCGGAGGTCGTCGGTCCGTTGAACGAGGCGCCCGGCTTGACCGGGCCGTAATGGTGGCCGCTCGGCGAGACGACGCTGATGGTGAACGAGCCGGTGTGCCAGATCTCGAAGGCGAGCTGCGCGTCGGCTTGCGTGCTGTCGCCGGTCTCGACGTCGAGCGTGACGCTGCCGTCGAGCGCCCAGGCGCCGGCGTGCTGATCGCGGCCGGCTTCGTTGCCGGCGGCGATGACGAGCGCGCGGCCGGGCTGATCGGGCGGGAAGAGAGCGTCGAGCGCGACCTCCATGTCGCTGGTGCCGTCGTGCGGGCCGCTGTTGCTGCCGAGGCTCAAGTTGGCGACGACGGGGAGGCCGAGGCGTCCGGCTTCGTCGACGGCGAAGCGGCAACCGGTGACGACGTCCGAGTCGGTAAAGGTGGCGTCGCCGTGGGTGCCTTGCACGACGATGAGCCCGGCGCCGGGCGCGATGCCGACGTAGCGGCCGGCGGGCAGGCCGTTGCCGGTGGCGAGGCCGTTGGACACGGCGATGCCGCTGACGTGGGTGCCGTGGCCGTTGAAGTCGAGCTCTTGCACGGGCGTGGTGGCGGGCGGACCGCCGCCGTCGGCCGCGAGCGTGCCGTCGATGTCGGCCGCGAGCCAGATGGCGCCGCCGTTGTAGTCGGGTAGCTCGGGATGAAGGTCGCCGCGCGGGTTGGCGTAGTCGAGGATGGCGGCGATGCGCGTGGTGCCGTCGGCGTTGCGCAGGTCGGCGTGGCGGAAGTCGGCGCCGGTATCGATGACGGCGACGAGCGTGCCGCTGCCGTCGAGGCCGGTGGCGGCGCGCGCGGCGGGCGCGCGGACCGCGGGGCCCGAGGCGTCGAGCAGCGGACGGAGGATGCGGCGCTCCTCGACGGCGATCACGCCGGGCAGGGCGACCAGGCGGTGCAGGTCGTCGGCGCCGGCGCGCAGATCGGCGACGTCGCCGGCCAGTGGGCGCGCGTCGAAGCCGGCCTGGCGCA